>CAZANL010000159.1:7572-8924 GCA_964486115.1 uncultured Planctomycetota bacterium | reverse complement strand
CTGCTGAGAAGAGCCCAACAAGCAGCCGAGGAAAACAACCTCTCGGACGCAGAAGACTGCCTGCGCCAGTTGGCGAGGGAGTCCGGAAAGCTGAGCAAGCAGCAGCAGGAGAAGATCACCAGCCTGCGGATGGTCGTCGACCTGCTCAAGAGTAAACAATCCTCGGCGGACACCCCGCACAAAGGCAGGCGGACTGCCTCGTCGGATAAAATCCTCCCCCCCGATCTGGTGCGCCAGGTCAACATGGCCTGGCAGAAGGAAAACAATCGGAGGGGAAACCCGCCATCCGTATTCGAGCCGGACCCATACCTGGCCACCCTCTCCAGCCTGGACGGCTGGGTGGTCGCGCAAGGCAGCTGGGATACGAGTAAACGCACCGCCGGGGCGGTGGGTCAAGGGGTCCTGCTTCTGACACACGGGCGCGCGAAGCAACCCGTCGTGACAACGAATTGGCAGGTTCCGCCACGAATACGACAGCCCGGGGCCGCCTTCGGCGTCCTGATGTCGATCCTGCTCCCTCGCCGCAACAAGAGCGCACATCTGGCATTCGGGGTCCAGCTACAGCCAGCCCAACTGTTCATCCGAGACCTCACCCGTAAAGAGTGGTTGGCCGTGGAGCCCTTCGAGCTGCCGATCAGCGGAGGCGAGCGACTTCTGCTGACGGCCAGCATGGAGCATTCCGGATCGAGCTCCAGCTGGCAGGCCATGATCCCGTGGTGGCGGCCCGGCATCGGGGCCGCCTTCGGGGCTTGATTCCCGAAGTCTACCTGGGGGCCTGGTCCTTCGGTGCGCAAATGGAACTGCGGACCATCAAGATCAAGCAAACATCAACGACTCGTCGAAACCGCTGACCGACACCAACGCTCAGCTCTTACCGCCTGCCCCCGCTTGACGTTCCTCGAGATGCTTTTTCAGCGACGCCACGTTGAGCCGCACGGTGTTGCGCGTCGGATCGATCGCGAGCGCCTGCTCCCAGTCCTCCTGCGCGGCTTTCAGGTCCCGGCTCATCAGATGGGCGATCGCCCGATTGTTCAACGCCTGGATGTACTTCGGGTTGTGATCGAGCGCCTCGCCGTAGGCCGCGATCGCCTTCTCAAGCTCCTTGCTGGCGTGGTAACAGGTTCCCAGATCGAAATGGAACTTGGCGTTGGTGTCATCCTCCGCGACACCGGCGAGGTGGCTCTCGATCGCTTCTGTGTGGCGACCCAGCTTGGAAAAAACCACACCGCGGCGGTTATAAGCCTCGCCCTTGCGCTCTGAGAGTTCGATCAGGGTGGTGTAGTCCCGCAAGGCCTCCTGATACAGCCTCTTCTCGAACAGCGACTCGGCGCGCTTCCAGTATGGTTCCTCGT
>CAZANL010000159.1:0-7562 GCA_964486115.1 uncultured Planctomycetota bacterium | reverse complement strand
TGGAGGGGCCCATCTCGACCGCTTGATCGAGGCGCTCTATCGCGACGGTCCATTCACGTTTCCTGACCAATTCCACGCTCTCCTCGACGATCTCGTCGACGAGGTTGATCATCGCCTCCAGAACCAGATCGATGGCCTCGCCGTCGAGGATGCCCTGCTCCAGCAACACGAACGAGACCGGCTTGCGTGGGGAGGCGTCCTTCGCGATCGTCAGCGCCTCCTCGGCCTGTGCTCCTGTGATCAGCTCGTGTTCGATCGCAAGCTCGAGAAAGCGGGCCTCTTGCTCGGGAATCTCGTGTTCCATCGCTAGCGACCGTAGGTCAGGCTCGGTTCCCTGTCAATATCCAGCCGGCGGTAGTTGCACGGCGCTGAGAACCATGCCGTGCCGACAAACAGCGCGCGCTGTGAATTCGGACCCCGCGGGAAAGTCCGCCGCCACTCGTTTGTGAAGCAGACCCCGAAAATGATCGGCCTTCCAGAGCAGCGTCACGTCGAGAAAACCGAGGAAGACCTCTTCGAGTGGGTAGAACGCCTTGTAGACCGCTTCCTTGGCCGAAAACAGCTGCAGCAGCCGCTGGTGGCGCGCCGTCGCGTCTTCCTCGACCCAGCCCAGCTCTTCTGGTCCGCAGATCCGACGCGCGATGTCCTGATTCAGCGACCGGTCGATCGCTTCCATGTCCACCCCCACCCCGGCACTCTGCTCCCGCCGCGCGACAGTTGCCACCCCGTAGCCACCCGCATGGGCGATGCTCCCGACCAGCCCCTCCGGCCAGAGCGGTTGTCCGCGTCCGCCT
Organism: uncultured Planctomycetota bacterium; assembly: GCA_964486115.1. Lineage (GTDB taxonomy): Bacteria > Planctomycetota > JACQVV01 > JACQVV01 > CAZANL01 > CAZANL01. The sequence continues at coordinate 6,768 of CAZANL010000159.1, read as the reverse complement.
CGAAGGACCGGGACTGGAGCAACACCCAACCGCCGCAATGCGGCGGAAGCCGCGGCACGCCCCAGCGCAAAAGACTTGCGGCGGCTCTCCACCGCCCTGGGATGCAGCAGCGCCGACTCCTCGGCATGCGGCGTGTAACTCGCCAGATCGGACTCCGTCGTCATCACGAAGGCCACACCCGACGCAAACGGCGACTCCCAGTTCATCGGCGGGCAATCCGGCTCAGCCGCAGCGAGTTGCTGACCACCGAGATCGAGGAGAGCGCCATCGCGCCCGCCGCGATGACCGGCGAGAGCAGCCATCCCATCAGCGGATAGAAGACACCGGCGGCCACCGGTATGCCCGCCGAGTTGTAGAAGAAGGCCCAGAACAGATTCTGCCGGATCACGCCAAGGGTCGAGCGGGAGAGTCTGATCGCACGCGCCGCCCCCCGTAGATCACCGGATATCAGAGTCACGTCGGCGGCCTCGATCGCGATGTCGGTGCCACCGCCGATTGCCAACCCGACGTCCGCACGGACCAGCGCCGGCGCATCGTTGATCCCGTCACCCAGCATGCCAACGGGCGTTCCGTCGATCTGGAACTCCCGAACCGCCGCCTCTTTCTGGTCGGGAAGTACCTCGGCCCGCACTTCTTCGATGCCGACCTGCGCCGCCACAGCCTCGGCGGTCGGCCAGTTGTCCCCCGTCAGCATCACGACCCGCAGCCCCATCCCGCTTAGCTCCTCGACAGCTGCACGTGCCTCAGGCTTCGGGGCGTCGGCCACCGCAACAAGACCGATCGGGCCGGCCATTCGCGCCACGTAACTGACCGTGCGTCCCTCACTCGCCAAAGCCTGGGCCTGCTCACTCAGGCTCGAAACATCGATTCCGTTGTCTTCCAGGAGCGCCCGATTGCCGACCAGCAGCAGGCCCTCGTCTTCAACTCTTCCCTCGACCCCCTTGCCCGCCACAGCATCCAGACTGCCTGCTTCGGCCAGCGTCAGCCCGCGGGCACCCGCAGCCTCGACGATCGCCCGCGCCACGGGATGTGTGGAGAGACTCTCCAGCGAAGCGGCCAGCCTCAGTACCTGGTCTTCCTCATACCCTTCGTTCGCCACCACATCGGTCAACTGGGGACTTCCCAGCGTCAGCGTGCCTGTCTTGTCGATCAAGATCACCTGCAGGCCCGCCAGCCTTTCCAACGCCTCGCCGCTGCGGATCAGCACGCCCATCCTCGCGCCAACACCTGTTCCGACCATGATGGCCGTCGGGGTCGCCAGCCCCAGGGAACACGGGCAGGCCACGATCAGAACGGCCACCGCCACCATCACCGCCATCTCGACCGACGGCCCTACCGCCAACCAGACCAGCAGCGTGACGAGTGCACAGGCCAGCACTGCGGGTACGAAGATGCCCGATACCCGATCCGCCAACCGTTGGATCGGCGCCTTCGAGGCCTGCGCCTCGCGCACCAGGCGGACGATCTGGGACAGCGTCGTGTCACGGCCAACCCGAGTGGCCCGCACCCGCAAGGCACCTTGCTGGTTGACCGTCCCCCCAGCAACGGGATCCCCTGGACCTCGATCGACCGGCAGACTCTCACCAGTGAGCATCGACTCGTCGACCGCCGAGCACCCCTCGAGCACCTCCCCGTCGACCGGAAAACGCTCCCCCGGCAGGACTCGGAGACGATCCCCGATCTCCACCTCGTCGGCAGGCACCTCCAGAAACTGGCCCTCACGCTCCACACGAGCTGTCCGCGGTGTGAGATCGAGCAGCTGGCGAATCGCCCTGGAGGTTCGTCCCCGAGCCCGGTTTTCGAGCAACCGACCGAGCAGGATCAGCGTGATGATCATCACGCTCGTGTCGTAGTAGACGTGAGGCTCGCCGCCGACCAGGCCCGGCCAAACGGTGACGGCCAGGCTATAGCCAAAGGCGGCGAACGTGCCGATCGAGATCAGCGTGTTCATCTCTGCAATCCCATGCCGGGCCGCCCGCCAGCAGCCGAGGTGAAACCGCCAACCACAGAGCAACTGAACGGGTGCGGCCAGCGCGAGCATGACCCACGATGCCCGACAATCGCCCATATTGGACATAATGCCCAACATCTCTCGCATCGAGATCGCCATCACCGCCAGCGTGAAACAAATCGAAGTGCCCAGGACAAGACCCAGTCTCTCGGTCGGCTCGTCTGCCACCGCCTCGCCGGACAGCTCGAACTGGCACCCCGAAGCAACCCCGGCAACCTTCACAAGCTCTTTACCAGAAACCTCTTCCGGCAAATACACCAGACTCAGCGTGCCGGCCTGACGCTCCACCTCGAAGGAAAGGACACCGGGAGAGGCCCCCAACGCCGCCTGGATCGCCTCGACCGCCTGCGCACTCAGCTCCTCTCGGGCCCTGAGGACCTCACGCCGCAGACCGACCTTGAAACCGAGGCCTTCGATCAGACCGACCGGATCGGCACAGCTGGCGCTCTCCGAAAGGCGCAGGCGGACCCTCTCGGCACCAAAGCTGACATGGGCCTCCAAGACCGCAGAACTGGCGCTGAGCGTGGATTCGATCTTGGCGGCGCAGGATGCGCAGGACATCCCAGAAATAGGCAGCTCGACCCACTTCTCGCCATTCTTCGTGGTGCTCGCGGAGCCCATGGCGTGAGTTGTCTGTTTACCCCATATGCTGCAGGAAAGCCCTACTTATTCTCCTTGCGAGGAAATCTGAAAAATCGAGAACGGCGCAGCAGACCCCGTTCGAACGACCTCTCTATATAAAGGGATTCTTCTAGTATCCAGGTGCCGTGTAGTATGCTGGTGCCAAAGACGGATCTCGACCTCGTGCTCTCGCACCTCAGCCAAACGCCGCAGTAGAGGAGAAATCCCATGGGTCGGAGGACTCGCCTGGATCAGGGTGTCGTACTGCTAGTCAGCCTCGGTGTCCTACTCGTGCTGTCGGTACTGGCCGTCAGCTTCGTCCGGCTGGCAGGCCACGAACGCCACGCTAGCAGCAACTACGTGCACAAGGTGCGCGCCAAGTTCGCGGCCCGGAGTGGACTTCGAATGGCCAGCGGCCGACTGAAGAGTTACTTCCGCACGGCGGTGGTCGACACGAGCTCGGCCACGTGGATGTATGGAAATTCGGCCGCCACCCCGCTCGAACAAGCCACACTACCATCTTACCTCGCGGGCAAAACAACGGTGGAAGGGTCCACCGTCGGCTATTCCGGCCTGGCCTTCAATCCCGCAAAAGACAAATCCTGGCTGCCGCCGGCCTACGATGGAAAGGTCGGTATCAACTACTCGCTGAAGGTCACCGACCTCAACACCCGGATCAACATCAACGATCCCAACCCCAACATGATTCAGATGCTGAACAACCTGGGAATTGGGATCGCGTTCTACGACTCGGTCCTCGACCCGGTCAAGAGCCGCGGCAAGACGATCATCAGCACCCGCGATAGCCTGTTCGGTGGACAGTTCAACTCGGTCGAGGACCTGATCCAGGCCGGGCTGACCAAGGCCGAGGTGGAAGTCCTGTCCAACTACGTGACGGTCCACTCCTGGCGCGACACCTCGGTGATCCGCCCCAAGTCTCAAACCTCCGGAATCTCCGAGAAGTACACGTTCGACTTTCCACGATTTTCGAATGGGACGATAGCCGGACGGTCTCCGATCAACATGAACACCGCGCCGACCGCGGTGATCTACGCCGTGCTGCGCGGCATCGCCGCACGCGGCTTTCGCTACACCAGCGGATCCAACTCGACCGAGCGCTGGACCTTCAGCACCGCCAGCGTAAGCGATTCTCAGGCCAAGTCCGTGACCGCCCTGATCTTCGCTCGTCGCCAGAGCGATCCGATCAAATCCCATTACGACCTGGCCCGGGTCCTGCTGTCCTCCAAATATTCGACCCTCGCCTCGATGATCATGGCGAACCTGAACCCGAACACCCGGCTGACCAAGTTCAATCAAGACCTGACTTTTTTCAACTACGGTCAGGGACAGACCAAGACAGACATGTTCGACAAGAGCGACCTGACCAACTGGACCACCGAGGCGGTCTTCATCTCGCACGGCTACTTCCAGATCGAGAGCTTGGGGCGCTGCATCGGCAAGACCGGTAGCGTCCTGGCGCGCCACAAGCTAGCCCAGATCGTCAAGGTCTTCGAGGTCGCAAAACACACGACTCAGAACGATTTCGAAACCAACAAGATCTCGCACACTCAGACGCTCAGCTTCCCCGAGAACATGGCCGATCAGGGCTTCGACACCACCAAGGCCTCCAAGCTCGACGGCCAGATCGCACTGAACGACGACACGCGCCGAGAAAAAGGCACCGTCTGGTACGCCGACAACGAGACCTCCTTCTTCGGGCCCGACTCGCATCGCTGGACCATGAGCGATTTCGGCAAGTCCGGCACGATCCGGCTGAACGAGAACAGGCCCCTCGATGGCAAGCAGTCGCCGCTCACCCGAACCATTCTGGGCGAAGACCGCTCCTCCTCTACCCGAACCAGTGCATTCGCTAGCAACCTCCACCCGGACGGTCAGTTCTTCGGCCTCAAGATCGGCAGCAGGATGAACCTGTATGGGGTCTACGATCCCGCCAAATCGAAGTCGAACGTCTTGCCGGCCAACGGCACGCTCGAGTGGTGGTACAAACCGGATCTGCGTGGCCGCACGATGACCACCGCCGCCGAGGGTTTGTTCAGCTGGTTCCTGCTCGGCCCGAAATGCCCGGTGCCGGCAGTCAAGTTCATGAAGGTCGACCTCTTCGGCGCCGTGCTCTCTTCCGATTGGCTCAACGGCGGCGGAGGCGACGGCGAGGTCTACATCAACGGCTCGCTCTCCAGCACGGCTCGGCGGTGTACGGACATGGGGCCCTATCCCTATTCAGATCCGTACTTCGTGCTGACGACGGGTCCGAGCCATCGCAGTTCGCTCAGGGGGCAGACCTGGAACCACGTTCGGTTCACCTGGAAAGACTGGGTCCGCTGGCGGGTCTACGTCAACGGCGTGCTGGTTTCCAGCGCCGACGCAACCTTCATCCCTTCTACGGGGTATGTCTACTGGAACGTGGACGTGGCGCTGGACTTCCTCGAGTTTGGCGCACTCTACTGCAAGGACCCGTGGGGCACGATGTGGGACTACCGCTCGAGTGGAACCGGGGACCGGCTGCGCACCAACAGTGTGGCCCTGCCCGGGGGTGTCGTGCCGTATCGCTACCGAACCACCGTCGGCGGCAGTCAGTTCCGCAGCCGGTTCAAGTGGGCCGCATCGGGGCTCGGAATGTATGAGGCGCTGAGCATTCGATTTGCCAGCACCCCGGCCTTCAACAGCAGCTCCAGCGCGATGTCCTACATCGGTATGACCACGGTCGTGGGCAAGCAGAAGTACGTCGAGAGCTTCAACACCAGCAAGTCCGGCCCCACACCCAGTATCCCGGGCTTGGCCTTGGGCAACTCTTTCGACCCGCTCACCGGAGTCATGTACAATGTCCGGTTCCACGATGGAGGGCAGTCGCCATTCACGGCAACACCCTACTTCGATCACGTGACATTGTTCTACGTCAAGGGGGACACACAAGTGCTACGTCGCTGGGTTGTCGAATGAACATGGACCGTCAAACCCTACTGGCCGCCGTCCTCTTGTGCGGCGCCCTTTGCTCGCAAGCTCGTGCGCAGCAGGCCAGCGCTTACTTTCCGGCACAATCCGAGTTCAGCGTGTCCTATTCCGAGAAGTCCGATAATTCGGGCGGTGAAGGACGGGTCGTGCTGCGCACCAAGGGGCTGCCGGCAAAGACATCGGTGCTGCTGAAGCTGAAGCTCGACGGAGGAGAGATTCCGGCCTCCTGGCGCCGCTACACCGTCTCCCGAGGCGGGCTGCTGAACATCACCGTGGGGCCCTACCAGCGCAAGCTGCTGCCCGGAAATTACACGGTCGAGTTGAGTGTCAACCGCTACCAACAGGACGTCACACTGGACGAGTTCTTTGGCAAGTGGAGCGACGACATCAAGATGGCCTATAGCTGGAGCTATCGGGCTCAAGAGCAAGCCGAGTTCCGCGGTACGGTGCGCAAGCAGCTCGGCGACTTGGTGAGTAGCACACTCGAAATCCTCGAGGAGTGTCTCAAGACCGGCGAGGGCTATCGCAATGGCGATCAGTTCCACCGAGGGGGCCGCTTCGACAAGGTCGCATTCCTCAAGTGGGCCGACGGCGTGGCGCACCGGATGGCAGCCAACAAGCAGAAGGTGCGCGGCATGGAGAACTCCCACCTCGCGCCATACTGGCCGCACCTGATCCGGTTCGACTGCCCGAACATGTTCCTGATGCTGCGCTTCCTGGTGATCGACTATACGATCTATCCGATCCACCAGCGGGAGAGCCTCGGTGTCGCCCGACGCTTTCAGCCACAGTCGGGCATGATGTTCAAGCCCAACCGAAAGAGCGCTGCCTCCAAGGTCCGGTCATTGGCGCGCGAGATCAGCAAGATCCTCGAGGGAGCGCAGGGCGGCGAGCTGCTCACGCTGCTGCCCAGCCCAACCGAGCGCCCGGCGGGCTTCTCTCTGGCCACGCTCGAAGGCAATCTGGCGGACTTGGTTCAGACCAATCCCGGGGCAGCCACCAAGGTCACCAGCACCACCGTCAAGCTCCTCACCCGCAGCCTGGGTGTCAGCCTCTCAGCCGAAGATCTGCGCGGGGTAGCGCTGCTGTCCCTCAGGCCCGGCGACCCCGACGGGAAGGCCGAGACGATCGAACTCTATCTGCTGCATTTCAAGCGCGAGTTCTAC
>CAZANL010000158.1:958-8947 GCA_964486115.1 uncultured Planctomycetota bacterium | reverse complement strand
GATGACATCGGTGCCCGCTTCACTGCCGATCTGGTTGAGCGCCTTCATGTCGCCCTCTGCTGCGGCGAGCTGCAAGTCGACCTTCTTCTTGGCTGCAACCGCCTCGGCGTCGACGACAAAGAAGCGTGCCTTGACGAACGGCTGCCTCAGGTTGTTCTCGGCCTCTTTGGAGCGCACCATGCGCTTGCCGTGGTACAGCGCCGTGACGAACATCACCTTGGGTTTGCCGATGCGGTTCATCGAGGCTTCGTAGAGTGCCCACTTGCTGATCAGCAGCTTCTTGGAGACGGTGGCCTGAATCGTGACCGTCGCCATCTGCTGATTTGGGTCGTATTTCGATGAAACCACCTTGTGATTGGTGACGAACCCCTTCGACTCGCTGATGATCTGGTCTTTGACCAGCACGAAGTCCTTGGTGACCGACTTCGACTGGATGAACACGCCACAGCCTTGCTCGACGGCCTTGCGCATCGCATCCTGCGTCGCCTCGTCGATCGCCGTGGCCTGCGCGCCGCCCCCGTAGCCGGTGGCCGTCACACTGACTTCCTGTCCTAAAACTGGGACACTGACCGCCAGCACAGCGATCAGCGTGAGCGTCCATTGAGTGAGTTTCATTGGGTTATCACCTCCTGGGGGGGGTGTGTGGGTGCAACTGTTAAATCTGGATGATGGGAGCCATAGAGCATAGAGCAAACCATGTGCCGGCGAAAGGGCTATCGCCCATACTTCTGCACCCGCGCCACGGCCTGCCGGTACAGTGGCTTGTCCTCGATTCCGAGAGCGTTGCGAAAGGCAGCGCGGGCCTCGGCGTACCGGCCGGTTTGCTCGTAGGCCACTCCCAAATTATACCAGGGCACGTCTGGGCTGTTAGCTGACTGGTCGGTCGCCTGCAGGAAGCGTTCTGCAGCCTTGGCGGGAAACCGCTGTTGCATCAGCGCCAGTCCCTGAGCGTTGACGTCTCCATCCCGGAGTAGCTGGACTTGAAAGGTTTGCTCGAAGGGGACCATCTCGCGCTGGAACTCTCGCGCGCACTGCTGAGCCATCGCATGCAGCAGGGTAGCCTTTCCCGGATAGGCCTGCGTCGGTGAGGCCTCGAGCTTGACCGCCAGATCGGTGTTGGGCAGGGAGTTCGTGAGCTGACGATTGGCCGCCCGGCCAGATGGGTGGGTCTGTCGAAGCATCCGCTCGAAGCGGAGTGTGGCCAGCACTTTCTTGTCTGCCACGGCGACCAGGCGCAAGGTGAGGATCAGGCGAATACTCAGTCGGATGTCGGTCGCCGCTCGTCTGACGGGATTACCGTCTTCGTCTTGACCGGTGCGGATGTACTCCCCTTGCTCCTGGTCGATGGTCAGTTGTTTCAACTCACCCGAGACGACCGCATCCAGGCTGGCCGAGCGAGCCTGCGCCAAGGGCGTGTCGCCGACTTGCCGGCCGAGCGCTGCTGGTCCGGTCACCTGATAGCTCTTGGCCAGCTCGACGCTGAGCATGTCGGCCAGTTGGCCGAGAAATTTTTCGGCGCCGGCGATACTCGAGGGGGCGGTCGGGTTGGTGACTCCGATCAGGCGCACGTCGCTGGGCACCTCGCTGTTCGGGCGGATCTTGTAGGTCACCTCGGTGATGATTGGCGGGCCGCTGCAGGCGGTCAGCAGCAGACATAGGACTGGCCAGGCTCTACCCATCTTTCCTCCGCTGGGTTCGTCGTATACGGCCCATCGCTTCGAGATAGCGCGGGTCTTCGGTCAGCAGCCAGGCCTGCTCGAAAAGCGCTTGTGCCTGGGGAAGTTGTCCGGTCGCTTCCCGCAGCAGACCGAGATTGTAGAGCGGTACGTCTTTGAACTGGATGGCGTTGCGAGAGGCGAGCTGGAAGCTCGTAGCCGATCCGTTCAGGTCTCCCTGCGCGGCCAGCTCGATACCGCGGGAGACCGGCGCTGACCCATCGCTCAAAAAGGCCAGCTTGACCGAGCGTTGTACTGGATGCAGGTCTCGGATGAGTGACGTGACCAGATAGCGGGTCAATTCCCGTCGCTGGGTGCGGGCCCAGCTATCGAGTTCACCAGCGGGGAGTTTTCCGACGTCGAAGTGTTCGGTCCGGGTGCCAGAGCGGCGGACATAACGCTCGCGGCGTTCGAGCCGTACTCGAAGACCGATGGTCATGATCAGGGTGAACTGCACGCGCTCTGTCGCTGGTCGCTGGTAGGCCTGGTCTCGCTCCCGGGTCGCCGTTGCGCTCAGCGTGGGCGTGTCTGGTTTGTTGGGCACGCTGCGGCGGTCCAGGCGGGCGACTGCCAGGCGCCCGATGACCGGATCCGAGCCTTCGCCGAGGAGGACGCGGCGCCATTCCGGCTGGCTGGCCTGTGCCGCGTCGAGGCCGATGGAGACCACAGTGGGTCGCTCGCGCACCTCGACAGACCGGCGGTAGTCGGCGGCGGAGCATCCGGCACAGATCAACAGTAGTGGCAGCAGGAGGAGGGTGTGCACGGAGCTTATTCGATCGGTGTCAGGAGAGTGCGCAGTTTCTGGAGCGCCCTAACCGGATGAGCGACAGCCTGGGCCAGGGTGCCCGGGGACCAGATGCGACGTCCGCCCTCTTTCCAGGCTCGCTGCTCGCGATATCGGTCCCAGATCTCGGAAGCCCTCTCCCTCGCGTTTTCCAGGTCTCCTGCGGTCAAAGTTTCGGTGCGCATCACGGCATTGTTGTAGCCGTCGTACAGGCTCCAGTCCTTGCTGACCAGCGTGCCGTTCTCCTCGGCGAGCTGGTACAGCCGGCTGCCTGGGAAAGGTGTGGCGATCGAGTACTGCAGCGAGTGCGGGTTGAGTTCCAGCGCCAGATCGATCGTCTTCTGCACGGTTTCCTTGGTCTCTCCGGGGAGGCCGAAGGTGAAGGTCAGGTGGATCCGGATGCCCAGCTCATGGGTCTTGGCCACCATGCGGCGTAGGCGGTCCAGTTTGAGGTTCTTCCCCGATTGCTTGATCACCTCCTGGTCGCCAGACTCCACCCCGTACTTGATCGAGAACAGTCCGGCGTCCGCTAGCGCCTCGAGCGTCTCCTCGTCGGACGTGTCGGCCCGGGCCATCACGGCCCAGGGGATGCCCATGTTGCGCTCCTTCATCAGCCGCGCGAAGCGCAGCATTCGCTTCTTGCCGATGTTGAAGGTGTCGTCGTCGATGTAGACCGACTGAAAGCCGTACTCTTGCACCTGGGCCTCGATCTCGTTGACCACGTCCATCGGGTCGCGGGTGCGGTACTGGGTGTGGCTGTCGCCGTACATGATCTGCGGCCAGGCGCAGAAAACGCACTTGTAGGGACAGCCGCGAGAGGCCCACATCTGAAGCGAGGGGCGTGGGATCGAGCCGGGTTCGTCTCGATAGTTGAACATCGGTAGGAAACGACGGGATGGCCAGGGAAGCGCATCGAGGTCCTGAATCACCGGGCGGGGGCCATTGCGGGTGATGCCCTCGCGATCGCGGAAGATCAGACCCTGGATCGCCCGCAGATCGCTGCCCTGCTCGAGCGCCCTGACCAGATCCCGCAGGATCTCTTCGTATTCCCCAACGAACACGTAGTCGATCATCGGGTGTTCGTCGAAGAAGGCGGCCTGCTGCATGAACACGTGAAGCCCACAGAAGCCCACCTTCAGCCCGGGCATGCGGGTGCTCAGCTCCCGGGCGACCCGCAGGTCGGTCTCGATCGATGCGGTCGAGACTTCGAGGACGACCAGATCCGGAACGAATCTCTCTGCTCTCTCGAGAAACTCGGCCTCGCTGATCTTTTCGGCGACCCCGTCGATCAGAAGGAGATCGTCCGCCGCCGGTTCCTGTTCCAGCACGGCCGTGGCATAGGCCAGAAAGAACGGGAAGGGCATGTAGGTGCTGGTCTTGGGGTCCTCGAAGTGGGGCCACCGGCTCCCGGCGCGTACGCCGTAAAAGCCTTCCTTGTACCAGGGTGCGTTGCCTAGAAATACGCGCATGGTGGCCCTTGAGACAGAGGGGGGGCGAGGCCGTCGGCCTCGCCCCCTTGGTTGTGCTCAGTCAATTATAGGTACGGCCGAAGTATCTTGTAAAGAGCGCTGAGTTTCAACTCGATCGTCACCTCCCAGGTGCCGTCCGGCTTCTCTGTCTCCTCGACCGTGGTCGCGCCGCGGATAAAGCTCGCCGTGGCGCTCTCGATCGTGTCATTTTCGGTGACGAAGTCCTTGACGGTCGTCTGGGATCGGATCTTCAGCCCGTAGACTTGCTCGGTCAGCTTGCGCAGCGCGTCCAGATAGGCAGCCCGCTTGGCCAACAGCTTGGCCTGGGGACCGGTCACCCCTTCTCTCGGTGCGCCGTAACCCGTGGCCCGGAAGACCTTTTCGGCCCAGCCGGCGGTCTGTTTTTCGACCTCGGGCGGAGGCGGTGTGGGGTTGCCGACATAGAATGGTGCGCGTGAAGGCAGCGCGCCGTACCCGGTCTCGGCGAAGAACTGACGCTTCTCGAAGATGCGGATTCGCCGGACCACCTCGTCGACGCTCATGCCGGACGCGGTCCAGCGCTTGCGGATCTGGCTCTTGACCGACTTGATGATCTGTTGCCAGGTTCCGCCCATCTGGGCCTCGACCGCACCGTCGCCGTAAAAGACGACGTCACCGACCACCTTCATCGACCGGAGGTAGTTTTCGAGCCCGGTGCGGATCTCGTCGTGCTCGGCGACGAAGTCCTTCACGTAGGTTCCCGAGAGGATCGCCAACCCCTTGACCCGCTCGGCGAAGCGCCGCTTGGCGTCTTCGAGGGCGGCCTGACGAGCCATCAACTTGACTCGGCTCATGCTGTTCGGGATGTTGTCCCAGCCAATGAAATGTTGGCCCTTGAGGACGAACTTGGCGTTGACCGCGCCGTACCCGGTGGCCTCGATCAGCTTCTTCTTGACGAAGGTCCGGGTCTTGACGTAGGTGATGTCCTGGTAGCCGGCCCCGCTATGATGCCGCTTGACCAGCTTGCGCACCTCGCGGACCAGCTGCGCCAGCGTCACGCCCACGTTGACCTCGACGGTGCCGTCCGGGTTGTACTGCGGTGGTCCGAGCAGCTTGATGCCCCTGAGAAAGGTCCGCATGCCGCTCTTGATCTCGTCGCTCCGCGTGACAAAGTCCTTTACGGTTGTCCGGGACGAGAGGCGAATGCCGCTGACCGTTTCTCCCAGCTTGCGATAGGCGTCGGTCAGCGCGGCGCGATAGGCCATCAGCCTGCCCTGGCCGGTAACGCCTTCCCAGCCGGCCATTCCGGCGACGGGCGACGGTTTGTAGATCCAGCGTTGCTTCTCGGGTCGGGGTTCTGCCGGCGGGGGATCGCTCTTACCGGTGAAGTCCGGTTTCTCGACGTCCTGGGGCTTCGGCGGAGCGCCGTAGCCGGTTGCGGTGATGACCTTACGCTTGACATAAGTTCTAACCTGGTTGAACACTTTTTCTTCCCATCCGCTGCCAGTATAGGCCGTCCGGCGAATTCGCTTCAGGGAGCGGATGACCTGGGCCAGGGTCACGGCGGCGGTCACCTCCACGGTGTCGTCTGGGTTGTAGACCGGATCGCCGACGATCCGGATACCCCGGACGAAGTGAGTGAAGCCTGACCGGATCTGGTCACTTTCCGTGACAAAGTCCTTGACGGTGGTCTTCGACGAAATTCGGAAGCCCTTGATCGTCTCGGTGATCTTGCGGTAGGCATCCAACTCGGCCGCGCGACGTGCCATCAACTTCTGCTGAGGCGTCATTTCGGCCAGGCCGGCACTCGGTAGGGCGACCGCCAAGGCGAGGGCGATCAGGAACGCATTGCGCGCATTCATTCGAATGCTCCTTTTATCTGCAGCTAGTTCGGTCCCGAGGGACCTGAAATTTCCCCTGGATGGGGGCACGAGACCTCCCGCGGTCCACGGTTGTCCTTGGTTCTGCGGGTGGTGCGTTGGCCTGGCCGCATGCTAGCGGCTAGAGCCATCGGGGGGGAGAAATTGTAGGGTCCTCGCAAAGACCTGTCAAGTTCCACGCGTGGCTCCGGAACAGAGCAACTCCTTTGGGGCGCACCTGACGGGGCCGAGAAGATGGGTCAGAGCCTGATCGGCAGCTCGGGCGAGCTCGGCTCGCCCGAGCTGTCGACAGGGGCCGGGAGCCCAGAGACGCAGGGCGCCCTCAGGCCCTTCGTTCGGCCTAATCGATCAGTTCGGTGTCCCAGTACTTGTCCGACACGAACCGGTCCCAACTCTGCTTCTTGCGAAACAGCGGTATGAGCACATGTGGGCTCCACTTGGGCTTCACCGGCTGCGTCAGCAGCTTCATGTGCGCCTCGGCCAGGGTCCGCGAACCCTTGCGCTTGTTGCACTTGATGCAGGCTAGCACGCAGTTGGTCCAGGTGGTACGTCCACCCTTCGAGCGCGGCATGACGTGGTCGATCGAGAGCTCGGCGCTGCCCGGAGTACACCCACAGTACTGACAGGTGTAGCGGTCCCGGCGGTACAGATTGCGCCGACTGAAGGTGACCTCCCGCTTCGGGATCCTGTCGTAATTCTGCAGCAGGATGACCTCTGGAACCCGAATCTTCAGGCTCACGGTCTTGACGCAGTCCGTGTCGCGAGCCACCGCGAGATCGGTCCACGACTCGAAATCGTGGGGCTCGAAGGTGTCGGTGTTGATGACCTTGGCGCCACCTGTGTAGAGCAGGGACAGGGCGTTACGGACCGTGGTGGTCTGGATCGCCACCCAGTTCTTGTTCAGGACCAGTGTCGGCTCGGCTAGCATGGATCGGAATACTCTGTTGTCCGGGTTGGGAGGTGTTCCACGTAGAACCGGCTGTGAGGCGGCCCGTTCAGTCCTGGGGCCTACCTCAGTGTACTTTAGCGGGGCGCAGGAAGCAAATCAGGCTGCGGGGGATGGTGTGGCCCGCGGTGCTCTAGAGCATGTCGAGAAGGATGCAGTAGCCGATCGCCAGCAGCACCTGGGCGAACGTAAACACGCCGCCGATCTTGACGAAGCCGAGGAAGCTCAGCTTGGCGCCGTGCTTCTTGAGGAACATCACGGCCACGACCGTCGAGGCGCTGCCGATCGGTGTGGCGTTGCCGCCGAGGTTGCAGCCGAAGATGGCGGCCCACCAGACTGATTTGGGCGTCTCGGGTGTGAGGATCTTGCCCAGGACGCTGGCCAGCGGGATATTGTCCGTCAGGCCGGAGGCGATCGCCGAGACCGCCAGCAGCAGGGCGATGCCGGTCTTCTGGCCCAGCTGGAGCATGGCGGTGATGCCGTTGCCGATCGCGCCGAGTACACCGGCCGCCTCCATTATGCCCAGAACGATGAACAGGCCGACGAAGAAGAAGACCATCGACCACTCGATCTTCTCGAAGGTCTCCTCCACGTCTCCGGGTTTGACCAGCAGCATGATCACGCCGGCGCCCAGAGCGATGATCTCGAGGCCCATGTCTTTGAGCACCGGAATATGGGCCTGAAAGGCGAAGGCCAGAATGAGCAGGCCCAGGGCGGCGATCGAGCCGTAGAAGAACCCCATGTTCTGGACGGACTCCCACTCGTCGAAGTCCTCGATCTTGCGGGCTAGCGCCGCCTGATCTTCCGCGGAGCCCGGCTGGGGCAGCTTGTCGGCGAACATCACCTTGGAGATCCAGAGAGTCACAATCGTCGCCACCACGACGTAGGGCACCGCAACAATAAGGAATGAGGCGTAACCGATGCCGGCTGCCCGACCGAGGATGATGTTCGGGATCGAGCTGATCAGCGTGAGCAGGCCGCCCACGTTGGTCAGGATGCCTTCGGTGACCAGGAACGGCATCGGGTCCATCGACAGCCGCTTGCAGACCACCACCGTCAGCGAGCCGATGATGATCATCGCGGTCACGTTGTTGAGAAAAGCGCTGAAGATGACGGTCAATACCGACAGCAGGATCAACATCTTGCCGCTGTCGCCCTGCGAGAGCTTCATCATCTTCACCGAAGCCCAGGTGAACACTCCGGAGCGGGACACGAT
>CAZANL010000158.1:0-948 GCA_964486115.1 uncultured Planctomycetota bacterium | reverse complement strand
CTCGACGAAGATCGTCGTGCCGATGATCACGCCGATCGTTGCCCAGTCGATATAGGTGATATAGAGCGGGACCGCGTGGGCCGCGCCGGCGGCGTAGGCGATCTCGTGGCGGACGGCGGGGATCATCAGATACCCGCAGATCAGGCAGGCCCCGGCGGCGAGCATCGCCAGCACCGGCTTTTCGATCAGTTCGAGCGCCAGCAACACCAGGATGGTGACCAGCAGCAGGCCGAAGAAGATCGTCATACGACCAGGACGTGCCATCTGCTCTGAGAGGTGATCGTGCTCTTCTCGCTCACCGGGTCGAATACGTAGCACCACCGTGCCGTATTGTTCGCTTCCGGCGCGCTCGATGGCCTTCTCCACCGGGTGTCCCAACTCGATCAGCGTGGTCAACTCGAAGGGCAAGTCGCGCGCGGACTTGGCTGCCTGATTCAGCAGCAGGTGCACCTGCTGCTGTAGCCCTGCGATCAGTGCCGAGCGCCCGACATCGGTCTGCACCTCGGTCACGACCTCGAGCGCTTCGGCTGCGGTCTGGACGATGTTCTCGTCCACCACGTGGTAGAGCTCGAGAGCGCCATTCTCGGCGACCAGCTCGAAAGCCAGCGAGAACCCCTGCTCGACTCCGATCGTTCCCGGGACGTACAACATCATCTTGTCGAACGGCGGGCGGGTGGAGGTGGTGCGCACTAGCAGGAAGGGAGTCGCCAGTTCGCCGATCAACTCGTCGACGATCCCGCCCATCGAGTGCGATTCCGGCTGCTCCTCGGCGACATAGAAGGGGCAGGGCAGGATGACAAGGTCAGCTTCTGTCTCGCTGATCAGCGTCTTGATTGCGCTGCTGATGTCGCCCTCGATGGGCTTCGGGGACCGGCCGGCAGGTGCGGTGGCGTGCGGTACGAGCGCCTCGGTCACCGTCGAGTTGTAGCGCTCGGCAATGGCGTCGGC
>CAZANL010000157.1:0-8969 GCA_964486115.1 uncultured Planctomycetota bacterium | reverse complement strand
AGCCGGACTCCCCGGCCGGCCGGGCCTACCACGATATCGCCGGGCAGCTAGCCGCCCAGCTGGCGATCATGGCGCTGGGCGCCAAGCCCTTCTCCCAGTTCCACTGGAACTGGGGCGCCAACTCTGGTGCCCCCCGCTGGGACCCCGCACCCACGACAAACGGTGGCGAACCCACGATCCCCGCCGGAATCCGCAAGGTGGACGACCACACACTGACCATACTCTGGCGGGACGGGGTCCAGCACGATATCCCGCTGCGCGGGTTCCGGCTGGACTGCCATTGTGCCCACTGCATCGAGGAGATGACTGGACAGCGACTGCTCGACCCGACCACCATCTCCGGCACGATCCAGGTCGACACCCTCTCCTCGATTGGCGTCTACGCCATCAACCCGGTCTGGGAAGACGGACACCGAGGGGGAATCCACTCCTACGAGTCACTCCGACAACTCGGCGAGAGGCTTGCAGGGGGATGATGAGGGACTCGCTGGGGCGGCGAATCGCCAAGCTGCGGATCTCGGTCACGGACCGCTGCGACCTGCGGTGTACCTACTGCATGCCCGCCGAGGGGCTGAAGTGGATGCCCCGCCCCAAGCTGCTGACATTCGAGGAGATCACGCGTTTGACACGCATCTTCGCCTCGCTCGGCATCGAAGAACTGCGCCTGACCGGCGGCGAGCCGTTGGTTCGGGCCGAGCTTCCCAAGCTCGTCGGTATGCTGGCCGACACCCCGGGCATCCTCGACATCGCGATGACGACCAACGGCATTCGCCTGGACCAGTTCGCCCAGCCGCTGCGCGAGGCTGGCCTGCACCGTGTCAACGTCAGCCTCGACACCCTCGACCGCAGCCGCTTCCATCAGCTGACTCGTCGAGATGCCTTCGACAAGGTGATCGCGGGGCTCGGGGCGGCACTCCAAGTCTTTCCCGGTCGGGTCAAGGTCAACGCAGTCGCCATGCGGGGCGTGACCGAACATGAGATCGGTCCATTCATCGGGCTGGCCCGTGACCGCGGCCTGATCGTTCGCTTCATCGAGTTCATGCCTCTCGACGCTGACGGTGCATGGACACGCGACGATGTGCTGACCGGGCACGAAATCCGCGAGTTGATCGAGGACCGGTATCCACTGGTTCCCGACCAGCAGAACCGTCACGCTCCGGCCAACCGATATCGATTCACCGACGCTCCGGGTGCAGTCGGCTTCATCGACTCGGTCAGTGCCCCATTCTGTGAGCAGTGCGACCGGATCCGGATGACGGCCGACGGAAAACTACGCACCTGCCTGTTCTCGGTCTGCGAAACCGACCTGCGCACTCCACTTCGTGAAGGGGCTGACGACGAGGTCCTGGCGGAGCTGATCGAGGCGGCGGTCTGGGAAAAAGAGCCGGGGCATCGCATCAACCAGTTCGACTTCGAGCCGGCCTCCCGGTCGATGTCCCAGATCGGCGGGTGATGCGGCAACTGGCCTTGCTGCTCTGCCTATCCCTGACGCCCTCGCTGACGGCGCAGGAAGAAAACCCGCAAAAGCAGAAAAAATCTCTGCTGGACAAGCTCCGAGGCGACCTGCGGGAGCTCGACGAAAGAGATGACATGACGGCGCAGCGCACGCGGCTTCGCAAGCTCCAAAAGCGCACTGAAACGCTGCGACAGCTCCAGTTCAAGCGTCCGGTGCGCATGGCCAAGATGGACCGCGCGGAGTTGATGGCCCTCTCGAAAGACGTGCTGACCCGCGAACTCCCGCGGGCCAGACTGCTACAGATGCAGCTGACCCTGCAAGCGCTTCGCCTGCTCCCCGCCCCGATCGATCTGCGCACGCTGCTGGTTGGTCAGCGCGCCCAGAGAACTACCGGCCGGTACGATCCATCGACCCAGAAGATGGTGCTGACAGACAACTCAAGGCCGAGAGACCTGGCCTGGATTCGCCAGCTGACCCACGCCCTGGAGGATCAGCACTTTGGACTCGAGTCGTTGGCTCGCGCCAGCCGATCCGACGCCGACCAACAGCTCGCCCTGTCGGCTCTGGTCGAGGGCTCGGCCACACTAGCGATGCTGAGGTCTCTGGTTGGAAGGCGAGCCAGTAGTACTCCGACAGTCGAGCTGCTAGCCGGCATGACCCGACTCCAGGAGCTGGCTCCACGCCCGGGGCCGCGCAGGACCCAGGCCTTTCGAGACTTTCAGGCAGCCCGCTCTCTGGCGGCCTACCGTGAAGGCCTTCGCTTCGTTCGGGTCCTGCACGAGCGGGGCGGATGGGGCGCGATCGACAAGGCCTATCGTAATCCTCCCCGCTCGACCCAGCAGGTGCTGCATCCGCGCAAGTACCTGGGCCGGAAGACATTCACCCCCATCAGCCTCCCCCCGTTGGTGCTCGGGCCTGATTATCGCTCGATGGGGACCAACCACTTCGGCGAGCTTCAACTGCGCCTCCTGCTGCGCCACCATCTGCGCTCTTCTAACCTTGCGGCGGGCCTGTACAGCCGTCTCCAGAAAATGGGAAAACCAGGCCTGCTGCGGGGAATCTACGACCGGACTATCCGCCGGCTCAGCCCAGTCGAGATGGCCACCGGCTTGGCCAGCGATACCTACCGGGTCTATCAGCCGGCAAAAGGGCGGCCAACGATGATCTGGCGCACCCAATGGGAAGACGAGAACAACGCGCAGGAGTTCGCCGCGGCCTATGCGCGCGTGCTGGCGCAGACCCACGGCACCCGTCGCTGGTTCGAGCGACGGACCTGGCAAATCACCCGCCAGGGGCGCACCTCCGCAGTTCGCCGCAAGGAACGCCGCGTCGATGTCTTGATCGACGTCCCGGCAGCCCGCTGGCGATCTGTCGTGAACGGCCTGCGCTAGATTCTGCCTGACCATTCGGGCGAGCCTGCGCGCCTGGGTACCGGCGGCGATGCAGATGGCAACCTCGCTCCTTCCAAATCCGCCAAGATAGGCCGCAATGGTCATCTCGACCTCTTTTCGACCGATCCGCTCACTCGCCCTCGCAATTCACGCCCCTGGCCGAGATGTCACACCGTCTTGCCCACCGATTACCCGTCTGGTAGCCTGTGGAATCCTTCTTACCTCAAGGGACTGGATGAGTACGACACAGAAGCCCCTCAGACGAAATCTGCTCCTCGGCCAGCTTGCGCACCAGACGCAGCAAATCCCCGAGGGCGAACTGTGGGACGCTCTGTCGATACAGGACAGCCTCAGCGAGGACGGCATCTCCGTTTTGCTCGGTAAGATCTGCATCGACAAGGGGTACCTGTCCCGCAACGCCCTGGCCCACCTGCTGGCCACGCAACACGCCGGGAGAAAGGCTCGCCAGGACGACTTGTTCGGCCAGATCACTCTGGCCAACGGACTACTAGAGCGAATGGAGTTGAAAAGAGCTCTGCTTCTCCAGCGCCGCTTTCGCGAGCGACGCGGCAAGCCCGCGCCTCCGATCGGCTTGATTCTGCGCCAGAAAGAACTGCTCTCACGCGCCCAGGTCCACGCCGTCCTGGCGGCCCAGCGGAGACTGCGCCAAATGGACTCCCCGCGAATGCCACGGTCGGCTCGCTGGCGTCAACTCTATTGGTACGTGTCCGACGACGACGGACCACGCGGAC
Organism: uncultured Planctomycetota bacterium; assembly: GCA_964486115.1. Classification (GTDB taxonomy): domain Bacteria; phylum Planctomycetota; class JACQVV01; order JACQVV01; family CAZANL01; genus CAZANL01. The sequence continues at coordinate 5,370 of CAZANL010000157.1, read as the reverse complement.
CGCTGACCGATCGGGAACTGACCCGAGGAATCCGAACAGGCGCGGTCCACCAGCCTGACCTGGTCTGGCGAGAAGGATACGAGGACTGGGTACTAGCGGGCTCTCTGGATGACTTCGACGACCGCCTTCGGACAGGCGAAGCCTGAGATGTCAGGCAGCGAGACCCTGCGTAAGCTCAACCCTCACGAGAAGCTCTTCTCGCGGAGCGCCATCCGCAAACAGAAGATCTCCAAGAGAACGCTGAAGCGAATCCTACGCGACGCAACGGGACGAAGAGACCACATCGGCATCCTCCTGGTCGAGGCGGGCGAGCTCTCCGAGGGCCGCCTGCTCAAGCTGCTCGATGCAATGCAAAAGTACCAGCAAGAAGGTGCGGAACGAGCAGCGTCCGAGCAGGCTGACAGCTGGCTACGCCGTGTTGTCCTCAAGAAAAAACAGATCGGAGTCGACGAGCTCAACAACTGCGTGCGGGAGCAGACCTCGCAACTCAAGAACGGGACCTACCGGAGCCTCGGGTTCTACCTCGTTCAAGCCAACAAACTGAGCGCGCAGGACTACCTGGAACTGGTGATGCAGATTCCCGAAGACGGCTGCGCGAGCGACCGCCGCACCGTGCGGTGTCCGCACTGCGGTGCGGGATTCCGCGTTCCAGACCAGAAGGTTGGCCGCCGGGTGCGGTGCAAGAAGTGCCAGGAACCTTTCCGCGCGGAGGAAGAAAACGGTGTCGCCGATCTAGCGGACCGTACTGTCAACCTCGAGTCCGAAGTGGTACCCTCACGCAAGACCACCAGTCGCCGCCGGGCCATCGCATCGCGCGAAGACTCGCACGACGGGCCGGCCGTCGGAGCCGACAGCAACGCCCTCACCCGACCACAGGAAGGGGGAGGGTCACCCAGTTCGATCCCCAAGAACCTGGCGTTCAAGGACTACGAGATCCTCAGCGAGATTGCCCGCGGCGGGATGGGCATCGTCTACAAGGCGCGTCAGAAGTCACTGGAACGGATCGTTGCCCTGAAGGTGCTGAAGGACTCACAGCTGGCCTCCAGAGCAGCGCTGAAGCGATTCCTGCGCGAAGCACAGGCGGCTGGCAAGCTGACCCACCCAAATATCGTCACGATCTACGAGGTGCACGTCGACGACGAACTGCCCTACTTCGCGATGGATTATATCGACGGGGAACCCCTGGACGTATTGCTCACCGACAAACGCGTGCCGGCCAAGCGGGGCGCCGAGATCATCGCCATCGTGGCGCGAGCCTTGCACTACTGCCACACGATGGGCATCGTCCATCGTGACATCAAGCCGGCCAACGTGATCATGGCCAAGGACGGATCACCCAAGATCACCGACTTTGGCCTGGCCAAGGCCGTCGCGGCACGCGGACGGCTCACCCGCTCGGGCCATCCAATCGGGACGCCCTACTACATGTCGCCGGAGCAGGCTCGAGGAGATCGCGAGGCGATGACAGCGCGCACCGACGTCTACAGCCTGGGGGTGATCCTCTACGAACTGCTGGCCGGCCGGGTCCCCTTCGTCGGCCGTTCCAACCAGAGCATCTACTACAAGATCGAGAACGAAACTCCTCGGAATCCTAGAAAGCTCAATCCACGAGCCCCAAAAGAGCTCTCGGTGATCGCGCTCAAGGCGATAGCGAAGCGACCCGCGGATCGCTACGCGTCGGCCGAGGAGTTCGCATTGGAGCTGGAGCGCTGGCATGGCGGGGAGGCGATCCTGACCCGTCCGCCGAGCCCGATCGTGCGAGCAGCCCGCATGCTTTATCGGTACCGCGTGGCCACGATCGCGGCGGTGCTGGCAGCGGTGCTCGCCGGCACGGGCGCCTACCTGGCGCGAGGGCCCGGCGCCCCACCGCCCGCCACCGGCGTGAAGAAGAATGGCGAAAAAGGAACCGCCCCGACGCCACGCTACACCGAGAATGATCTGGTGCGAGCCCGCAAGCTACTCACCAGTGGCCACCTGAGGGCTGCGCTGGACCGGATCGAGGAGATCCTTCAGGAGCGGCCCGACCTGCTCGAAGCCTGTCTCGAGCGGGCACGCGTCTATTATTACCTGAGAAACCACGAGGTGTCGGTGCGAGACCTCAGACGCTACCTCAAACAGCACCCTGACGAGCCCGAGGGCCTGTTTCTGCTCGGGGCCAACCTGACCAAGCAGGGGCACCCCGCCAAGGCCGAGCCCCACCTTCGTAAGGCGGTGGCAGCCTCCAAGAAAAACGCCCGCTACCGGCTGTACCTGGGAGAGGCGTACTACCGGATATCAAAGAGCAAATTCGACCTCGAGGCGACACACGCGACTCTCAAGGAGTGCAAGCGGGCGCTCGCGATCGATGGCAGCCTGGTGGTGGCCCACCTCAACCTGGCCTGGCTCCACCTGGAAAGCCACGGCTACGAGCAAGCGCTCAAGAGCGCCAAGCACGTCCTCGATCTACGCCCCTGGGACCGGCAGGTCCGATTGCTGATCGCCCGCATCCGCGTCCTGGCGAACCAGCACGTGCTAGCCCAGGAAATGATGAGCACCATCAGTCAGGTGGCGATGCCACCCGGCAAGGGCCATGACGACAAGACACTGCTCCACGAGCTTTTCGCCGGCGGCCCCTACTATGGGCTGGACCGCTCGATTCCCGAAGGAGAGAAGCTCAGCACGCGCAAATTGTTCGCTGAACTCAGCACGGTGATGGGAAGCGGGGACGTGAAGAAGGTCCAGGAATTAATGTGGCGCCGTCTGGTCAGCATCGGGATGGCCTACTATCATGGTGAGGAATCGGTGGACTTCGGGATTCTGGAGAAAGAAATCGATACGGCCATCCTGCACGACAAACCGGTTCGGCTGATGGGGGTCATTCCTCTGAAGGAGATCATGCGCGAGGACATCGTCGTCTATTACCTGGCGCGCTTTCGGCTCAAGACGGGAAAGACGCAACTCGCGAAGCAAACTCTGGAGTTCCTGCTGAAACACTACCCCGATTATCATCCCGGTCGCCTGGCCAGAGCCGAACTGGCACTGAAGGAACGGCAACCACAGCGAGCTCTGGACGAAACGAGCAAGCTCCTGGCAGCCCAGGTGACGTGGGGTAGGATCTACCAGGTTCGGGCGGCCGCTCTGGTGCAAAACAAGCACCTGGCCGAGGCCGAGAAAGTTCTCAGGGATGGCCTGCGCGCCAACAACCGGATGTACCCACTGCACGTAGAACTCGGCGACCTGCTACTGAAAGCCGGCCGACGGAAGGATGCGCTGCTCGCTTATCAAGATGCGCAGCGACTGGAGCCAGCGCAGCAGTTCATCCGTGAAAAGGTGGCGGCGCTATCTAAATGAACGGGAGATCGAGATGCGAGTAGTGGTCACAGGCGGTGCCGGGTTCGTTGGATCCCACCTTTGCGACGCACTGATCAAGCGCGGCGACGAGGTCGTGGCGATCGACAACCTGATCACCGGTCGCCCCGACAACATCGCGCACCTGCTGGGTAATGATCGCTTCAGCTTCATCAAGCAGGACGTGACCGAGTTCCTCTACGTCCGTGGCGACGTGCATGCCGTTCTCCATCTGGCCAGCCCGGCCAGCCCCGCGGACTTCAAACAACTGCCGATTCAGATCCTCAAGGTCGGCTCCCTCGGCACCCACAACGCCTTGGGCCTGGCGATGGCCAAGGGCGCAAAGTTCCTGCTCGCCTCGACCAGCGAGGTCTACGGTGATCCCGAGGTCCATCCACAGACCGAGGACTACTGGGGGCGAGTCAACCCGATTGGTCCCCGGGGCGTCTACGACGAGGCCAAGCGGTTTGCCGAAGCGATGACGATGGCCTATCATCAGAGCCACGGCGTGGACTCCCGGATCGCGCGAATCTTCAACACCTTTGGCCCCCGCATGCGTCTCGACGACGGCCGCGTGCTGCCCAACCTGATCGGCCAGGCGCTCGGCGAAGATCCCCTGACGGTCTATGGAGACGGTTCACAGACGCGCAGTTTCTGCTACATCGACGACCTGATCGCCGCATTCCTGCTGCTCGTCGATCTCGACAGAGGGGGCGACGTCCGCGATCCGGTCAACCTGGGCAACCCCAACGAGGTCTCGATCCTCGAGATCGCCCGCGAAATACTCGAACTGACTGATTCCGAGAGCGAGATCAAGTTCATGGATCTGCCGCAGGACGACCCGAAGGTGCGCTGCCCCGACATCACCCGGGCCCGCAACCTGATCGGCTGGAACCCGACAATCAACCGACGCGACGGCCTACTGCGGACCATCGAGTACTTCCGCGGGGCCATGGCCCTGGCCTAAGCACCCCTGACAGATGCGGGTCCTGGTTACCGGCGGGGCTGGATACATTGGCAGCGTGACCACCCGATGGCTCGCGCAGACTGGCCATCAGCCGATTGTCCTGGACGATCTGTCCACCGGGCACCGCGCTGCCGTCTGCGATGGCGCCGCGCTGGTCATCGGCTCGATCGACGACCGTGCGCTGGTGAGACAGCTCGTCGAGCGCGAATCGATCGAGGCCGTGATCCACCTCGCCGCCCGTAGCCTGGTGCAGGAATCCCTGCGCGACCCGCTGGGATATCACGAAACCAACGTTGCCGGCAGCATCAGCCTGCTGCAGGCCTGCCTCGCTGGCGGCGTCGAGCGCTTCGTCTTCAGCTCGAGCGCTGCGGTCTATGGCGTGCCCACGCAAGTACCGATCAACGAACAGACCCCGCTGAACCCCATCTCGCCCTACGGGCAGTCCAAGCTGCTGTTCGAGAAGATCCTGACCGACGTGTCCGGCGCCGGTCAGCTGGCCGCGGTCTCCCTGCGCTACTTCAATGCCGCGGGAGCCTGGCCCGACGGCAGCCTGGGAGAAGATCACCGCCCCGAGACTCACCTGATTCCGCTCGTGCTACGTAGCAAGGAGCCCTTCCGCATCGCGGGCAGCGATTACCCGACCGAGGACGGAACCTGTGTGCGGGACTTCGTCCACGTCTGTGACCTGGCCGAGGCCCACCGGCTGGCGCTCGAGAGCGCTCAACCGGGAGACCACGCGATCTTCAACGTCGGCGTCGGGCGGGGCTACTCGGTCCGCCAGGTCGTCGAGACAGCCCGCCAGCTGACGGGCCTCGAGATCCCGTCGATCGAGGGCCCCCGGCGCCCCAGTGATCCACCAAGTCTCGTCGCGGACACGACCCGGATCCAACACGCGCTGGGGTTTGCCCCCAGGCATCCCGGGCTCGAGACGATGATCGAGTCGGCCTGGGCCTGGCATCAAGCCCATCCGTCAGGGTACGCCACCCCGTGACGATCGACGCCATTGTCTTCGACCTGGACGATACGCTGCTCGACACCAGCGGCCTGCTACTCGAGCCCGCTCATCGCGAGGCCTG
>CAZANL010000156.1:0-8980 GCA_964486115.1 uncultured Planctomycetota bacterium | reverse complement strand
GAAGCGATATCCCTGGCCCTTTTCCCGGTTCGAGGACTACTGCAACGCACACGCAGCGGGCTGGGTTGGTTGTGGACAGCTGGTCGTGGAGAGCCGGCTCGCGAAAGGGTATCCCCGAGAAAATGCCCGCTTTATCCCCTACGCGGTCGACGAGAGACGCTTCCATCCTGACGGCGAAGCCAGAGAACAGCTCTGCAAGCAGCTGGATTTTCGCCATCCGGTTATCGGGTATGTCGGACGCTTGACCGAAGAGAAGGGCTTGTCCCTGCTGATGCAGGTCCTCCCGCGAATCCAGCACCCTTTTCACTTTCTGGTCCTGGGGAGTGGCCCACTACAAGAGACACTGAAGAGCTGGTCGAGTACCCACAACATCGATGCCCGGTTTATGCTCGTCGAGCACGGCGAGATGCCTTCATATGTCCGAGCCATGGACTTTCTCGTCGCACCCAGCCAGACCCGCTCTCACTGGAAAGAGCAGTTCGGCAGGATGCTGATCGAGGCCTTCGCCTCAGGAGTACCCGTCATCGGATCGGACAGTGGAGAGATCCCTCATGTGATCGGCCAGGCCGGCAAGATCGCTCCTGAAGGCGACACCGACGCCTGGGTAGCGGCCATCACCGAGTGGCTGGAAGATCCAGAAGCCCGACGGATCGCCGCGGAGGCTTGCCACAAACGCGGACAGCAGCAGTTCAGCGCCAGCGTGGTGGCGGACCAGTACTATGAGTACTACCAGAGCTGCGTCTAGCCGGACCGCTCCATCTCGGCCGGCGAAGCCCCTGCCGGCAGGTGGCCTCAGAACAAGACGATCTAGCGCCTGCGGCCGGTCTGCTTGGCCGCGAACTTGGAGAGATCGATCTCGAGCAGCTTGATCCGGCGGCGCAGCGTCGATGCGGAGCAGGCCGGGATCAACTGCAGTGCTTTCTCGACCAACTCGACCCGACCCTCCGACTGCTCCTTGACCGCGTCGAGCGCGCGCTCGACATACTCCTTTTCACCGGTCTCGCCCAGCTCCCGGCGGACCTCCTCCAGCGTCCGCTGAAAGTAGTGTTCGGCGACCGAGGGTCCCGAGCTACGCACCTCATCCGGAAGGTCCTCGAGCCGGACCTGCTCTCCCTTGGCAAACAACGCCGCCCGCTGGATCGTGTGCCGCAGCTGACGCACGTTGCCATCCCAGCGATGGCGTCGCAGGGCCGCCAGCGCAACCTCTGTGATCTGGGTAACCTGTTTCTCGTTGCTCTCGTTGTACTCTGCGAGAAAGTGGGTCACCAGATCCGGCAGGTCATCGAGTCGCTCTCGCAGCGCCGGCACCTGTATCTGCAGCACGTTGATCCTGTAGTAGAGGTCCTGGCGGAAAGACCCCTGCTCGACCCGCAGACGTAGGTCCCGATTGGTGCAAGCCAGCACCCGAACGTCGACGCTGACCACCTTGTCCGAATCGACAGGCCGAAACTCCTGATCCTGCAGCAGGCGCAGTAACTTGGCCTGTACCTTGGGCCCGATCTCGGCAACCTCGTCCAGCAGCAGCACCCCGCCGTCAGCAGCCAGGATCAAGCCGTCGCGAGCACGGTCCGCCCCGGAACCATCTCCCAGCTGCCCAAACAACTCCCGCTCCAGCTGCTCTTCCAGAAGAGATGCACAGTCCACCAAAACCAACGGCTCGTCGGAGCGATCGCTGGTCTTGTGAATCGCTCGGGCAACCAGCTCCTTGCCGGTCCCGGTTTCGCCCGTGACCAGCACCGTCGCCTCGGTCTTGGCCAGCAGACGAATCTGGTCGAATAGCTGCTGCATCCGACCCGACTTGCCAGCCAGCCCGCAAAAAACCGGTGTGTGCCTCTCCTGCAGTTCCTCGAGATGCAGCTGATGGACCAGGGCCGTCTTGATGTAGGGGCTGATGATCGAGATGAACTCGGCGAGGAACTGGTGGTCCTCCTTCTCGAACTGTCTGCTGGAGCCGGTGGTATCCAGAAACAACGCACCGACTCGCGTCCCGAGGATTTCGATCGGCAGGCAGGCGAAGCTCTCCAGCCGCTTCATTCGCACACTGTGCCCGGAGGAAAAGCGATTGTCCGTGCCAGAGTCGAAGCAATAGACCGGCTGCCCGGTCTGGAGCACCTCCTGGACGACAGTGGAACTGTAGCGCACGACCTGGTTCTCCGAGAACCAGCCGGCGTGGAAGGCCAGGTTCTGGTCGCGCTCACGCAGAACGATCATCGCCCGCTTGACTTCCAGGTCCCCACTGAACTTCAGCTCCTTGACCGCCAGCTCCAGGATCTTCTCTAGGGCCTCTTTGATGTCGTAGTCCCAATCGATCCGCTGAAGCATGTAAAACGCGTCCAGCGCTCTGCGCACGCGTTCCAACACCGATGCTCTTCTTTCGTTGCTCACGGGTGAATTATCTACCGGCAAGCTGATCGGGTCAACGGTTGACGCATCGCTCGAAATGCCACGAGGGGCCTCCGGGCAAATTCCCTGCCCCCCCCGAGACCGACCGGCAGCGACTTGACACTCCGAGCATCTCGCTGCTATGCAGGGGGAATATGGTGCCAAATCCCTGTTATACGGCCGTCCAAACGCAGACCGCCAGGCCCCGCGCAATCTTGCGACATCGCTGATCAACCACGTCAAATGCCTCACCAGGAAAATCCGGCGCAAACCGAACCGGAACCCACCCGACGACCACCGCGTCGCTGGGGCCGCCGGCTTTCCTACCTGGCCGGGCTCGGCATACTATTGCTGATCATCGTCCTGCTGGCGCTCCCGACGGTCATCTCGCGCCACGGCAAGAACTGGCTGGTCTCCTTACTCAACACCGACGTGATCGACGGCACCGCGGAGATCGGGGCGCTGCGCTTCTCCTGGCCGGCGCACCTGGAAGTCGACGACGTTCGACTCAACGACGCCGACGGCAAGACGGTCATCACCGCGCAAAAGGTCTTTGCCGACGCCGACCTCTGGCTCGCGCTGCGCGGCCGCTTTCGCGGAACGCTCCGCGCCGAAGGAGCCACCCTCTTTCTGCGCCAGGACCCCCGGGGGCGGCTGACGGTCGCCACCCTGTTCCGGAGCCATGACGACACCCGGGGCACCCCGCCCGACCTGAAAGCCCGAATCGAGTTGATCGACGGTCGACTCGCCGTGTCACGCCTGCGGTTCGACGACGGACGGACTTTCGGCCCGGTCGAAGGCGAGCTGACGTTCGAGGGGCAACTCGACCTCGAGAGGCCGCAACCGGTCACGCTCGACCGCATTCGTCTGGACAGTCCGCTGGTCGGACTCAACGGGCGAGGCGAACTGGGCCGAGGCGGCACGCTCCACTTCGAGGGCTCGGCCCCCACCGCTGCGGTCACGACTCAACTAGCCGATTTCCTGCGCGGGCACCGCCTCTCCGGCAAACCGCTCAACCTGATCGGCACCTGGTCTTTGCCCGACGCGCTCACCCTACGCATCGCCCAGTCACGGCTGGAAGTCGTCCTGCCACGGTCCTCATCCGTCGTGCTAAATCCGCTGGAGCTCCTTTTTGTAACTCGTCCGGGCAACCTGTCGGCCGACCTTAGACTGCGAACCCAGCTGGACGGCCGGGCTGTCGCTCTCGCCGGACGCAAGCTGCGACTGGAGACGGCGACTCGCCTGCTCACACTCAACGACCTCGAGTTGTCGGTCGACGGCCTGGGCGGGGTGCTCAATGGCACGATCTCACTGGGCGACGAGCCAACGGCCCGCGGGCTCAGCGGGAAGCTGCTGCATCAGTCTCCGGGCCGCACCCCGCTGCCGATCGAATTCGCACTCGATGGCCCGCTCGCTGCGGGTGGAGTGGTGAGACTGCTACGCAAGCTCCGGGGCACCGCCGAGACACGCCCCGACAAGCTGACCTACCAGGGCTTCACGATCAGCGGTCTGGCGTCCGCCAGGCTGCTGGACGGCCAGCTGAGGGCCGCCAACCGGCTGACAATCAACGGCGGGACCGCAGAGGTCAAGCTGAACCTCGACCTGCGGGACACGGCGGACGCACGGTCGTCCCTCGGGGTGCGACTGACCAACATCCGCGCCGCGACCCGGATGACCGGCTTTCTCTCGACGCTCCATCCGTTGTTTTTCGTCAAGTCGGAAGCTCAGAGCATCAGCGGCACCATCGACCTGACGATGCAGTGCACCTACGCACAGAAAGTGACCGACGAGCTCCTGGAGAAGGGATGGAGCGGCATGCCCAAGCGACCGCTCAGAGGAACGGGAGAGCTTCGGATCCCCGGCATCACGCTGAAAGGCTCACCACTGCTGCGGACCGTGCTGGGGTTGATGAGCGTCAGCCTGAACCCCGAGCTCTCTCTGGCGAGTATGCGGTTCGAGATCAGCAACGGTCGCATTCACTACCGAGATCGGGTCGAGGTCAAGCTAGGTAAGTTGCCGACCTACTGGAGCGGCTCGGTCGGCCTGGACGGCTCACTCGACCTGGTACTGGAGATCCCTTTGACGCCCGGCGTGCTGAAGAAGTACCCCTACCTCAAGTACGTTCCCAACCTGGCACTAAAGATCCCGGTCAGCGGGACCAGTAGCACTCCCAAGCTGGCGATCGAGCAAGTTCTCGGCAAGCTCGCCGACACGGCAGTCGCACCGCTCAAGGACGTGACCGATCTGCTGTCTAACCTGCTCGGCATCGGCGAGGAAGCAAAAGCCAAGCGACTCCTGACTCAAGCGGACGCGGCCTTTCGGGCAGGCCAGAGGCGCGAGGCGAAGCGGCTCTATGGCCTGCTCCACCAGAACTACAGGGGCACCCAGATCTACCAGAATAACAGCTTGCGGATCGACCATCGCAGGCATCAGCGATAAACTGCTGCCCATATGCTGACCTTTCAGGCTGTCCGGGACGCCGCCGAGCGCATCGCCCCTTACGTCCACCGCACGCCGGTCGTCACCAACCGCTCGCTAGACGAGCGCGCCGGCTGTGAGGTGTTTCTCAAGTGCGAGAACCTACAGCGAGTCGGCGCCTTCAAGTTTCGCGGAGCAACCAATCTGATCCTGCAACTGGACGACGCGGAGCAGGTGCGCGGCGTAATCACACACTCCAGCGGCAATCACGGCCAGGCGGTTGCCCTGGCCGCGCGCACCCTCGGTATCTCGGCGACCGTCGTCATGCCCGACACGGCTCCGGCAGTCAAGCGTGCGGCGGTCGAAGGGTACGGGGCGCGCATCGTCAACTGCACCGCAGCGCAGCAGTCTCGCGAGGAGGCGGTGGCGGCACTGGTCTCGGAGAGCGGAGCGGTGCTGGTCCATCCCTACAACGACGAGAGGATCGTCGCTGGCCAGGGCACCGCGGCGCTCGAGTTGCTGGAGGAGGTGCCAGACCTGGACGCCGTCCTCGCACCGGTTGGCGGCGGCGGGCTGCTCTCAGGCACGACACTGACCTGTGTCGCTCGGGGCGTTCGGCCGATCGGCTGCGAACCGGCCGGAGCAGATGACGCCTATCGCTCGCTGACCAGCGGAGTCCGTGTCACATCGCAGGTGCCCGACACGATCGCCGACGGCCTGCTGACCTGTCTCGGGGAGCTACCCTTTTCGATCCTCACGGCGCACGAGGTACCCGTGACCCGAGTTCAGGAGTCGGAGATTCGTGAAGCCCTGCTGTTCATCTGGGAACGGACCAAGCTACTGATCGAGCCATCCAGCGCGGTCGCGATCGCCCCTCTGCTCGACCGCCGACTCGACCTGGCGGGTCAACGCGTCGGCGTGGTGATCAGCGGGGGCAACGTCGACGTCCGCCACTTGTTCGGATGAGCCGCGCCGCTCGCGCCTTCCTCGATCGGGTCGGCCACCCGGCTGATCTGCCGAGCATTCTGCGAACCTTCGCACGCTTGCCTTATGAGAATCTGACCAAGCGGATCAAGCGAGCCGAAACCGGCCCAGAGCGTCGCATGCCCGACGAGGTCCTCGCTGACCACGATCGCCATGGCGCAGGCGGCACCTGCTTCGCGCTGACCTGGTTCCTCGCCGAGGTTCTCACCGAAGCCGGCTTCCAGCCTGAATACCTGCTGGCCGACCGCTCCTATCAGGAAGCCGCCCACTCGGCCCTTGCGGTGACGATCGACGGCCGCCGATACCTCGCCGACCCAGGCTACTTGCTCGACCGCCCCTTCGCGCTGGACCAGACCCGGGCGCGACGGCTTCCCGGCCCCGGCGAGGACCTGATTCTCGAGCCGGAAGCGGCCAGCGGAAGCTGGAGCCTGTACACCGCGATCGGCCAGCATCGCAAGTTCCGCTATCGACTGGCCTCAGCAGCCGTGGATCAGGCGACCTTCATCGACCGCTGGCTAGAGTCCTTCGAGTGGGAGATGATGGAGTCGCTGGTGCTGGCCCGCGTCACGGCTACAGGACGCCACTACCTGCGTAACGTGCACTATCACAGGATTGGCAGTGACGGACGTTTCCAGACGCAACTCGATCCCACGAAAGGAGATCTGCTGCGAGAGGCTTTTGGTGTAGATCCGGAACTGTTCGAACGCGCTCTTATCACCCTATAATTAACTCGTCGTGAACCAGAAGATCACCTGCCCCTGTGGCAAGAACATCCATGTCGAGGGAGATTTCGCCTACGACAAGGGCAAGTGTCCCCGCTGCGGCCGGATGCTCCAGCTGCGACCGGCGGCACCGGCGTCACGCTCGAGCAGGCCGGCACGCCACGCTCCGCTGGGCATCCTGCTGGCCTCCATCACCGCAGGGGTCTGTGCGCTGGTCGCGGTTCCGGCGCTGATCTTGGCGCTGACGCTCCGTGCACAGAATGCCCAGCTGGCCGAACAACTCCAGGCGGTTCAGGCCACTCAGAGCAGTCCCCCCGCACGGGTCGCCCAGTCCTCTCGGGAGACATCCCAGAGCGGGGTGACCACCGATCCCGCCCAGCTCGCACAGCTGCGTGATCAGCTACGCCAACTCGGTCAACGGGTCGATGCGCTGGCCCGGAACAAGCCCACCACCGCACCAGCAACACCCGACCCGATCCGGGGCAACTCGGGAACCTCTCTCGAGGCCGCGCTGATTCGCGTCGCACAGGGTGCCAGCCCCGCGGTGGTATCGATCGAGACCGAGCGCGGTACGGGCTCCGGCGTCGTGATCTCAGCCAACGGGTACATCTTGACCAACGACCACGTGGTCGGGGGTCGGCAGCGGATCGTGGTCCATTTTCCTTCCGGCAATTGATTCAACGCGCGCATCCTGGCAAAGGACGCGATCAGCGACATCGCGCTGATCAAGGTCCAGGCGGCCAACCTACCTTTCCTCTCCTTCGGCGACAGCGACAAGCTGCGACTGGGGCAGGTCGTGCTGGCCCTGGGCAACCCGTTTGGCCTCTCGCTCGACGGCAAACCGACGATCACTCTCGGCATCGTCTCGGCGCTGCATCGGATCGTCACGCCCGGCAGCGGACAGCGGCGCTACGGCGACGCGATCCAGACCGACGCCGCGATCAACCCCGGCAACTCGGGTGGCGCGTTGGTCGACATCCAGGGACGCCTGATCGGAATCAACGGCGCGATCAGCTCGAGTACCGGGACCAGCGCGGGCGTGGGCTTCGCGATCCCGATCAACTTCGTCAAGCGAGTGCTGCCCACCCTCAAGCAAGGCCGATCGACCGAGCCCGGCTATCTCGGGGTCAATGTGAGAGACATGGCCCCCGAGGAGAAGCGCGGAACCCAGCTGCGCGGGACGGTGGTCTTCCAGGTGACGTCGGGCAGTCCGGCCGCGCGCGCTGGTCTGCGAGCGGGAGATCTGATCACTCACTTTCAGGGCCAGCCGGTCACCTCATCGACCGTGCTGATCAACCGCATCAGCTACTACCAGGCCGGCGCTCAGGTCACCCTCCAGGTCGTTACTCAACGCCACGGGAGCAGGACGCTGAAGATGACCATCGCCCGGCGAGCCACTATTTATCAGCCCAGACGGCCTCGCCGCTGAGTTCGTAAAGCCGGCTTACCCCCGCCTCGTAAAGCCAACTTGACAACCCCGCCTCCCAGAGGTCAGGCTCGCCTTCGTAATCGCTTCCGACAAAAGGACTTATATCGACAGCAGAGAATTCTGTTCCGACCGGATCGCGAATTGCTATTGATCCGGGCATCAAAGTTCCAGGCTTCGTGCAAGAAAGCCATGTTGTGGAGCGTTCGATCCACAGGAGAGAACTGATGCGCACTCGGGTTGTTTGGACGATCTATCCCCTGCTCATGTTTTGCGTGGCGTTCGTCGCCACCTCCCAGGCCCGCGTCGACGACGCCGGCTGGAAGTCGATCAAGAGCCAGTTTCAGCAGCAGTGGGTCACCGACAAGCCGCGCGCCGTCCAGGCCTTGGGCCGAGCGAACCGGATCGAGGCGGTCAAGATGCTGGTCAATCTCCTCGGCTGGAAAGACTCGGCGGGATCCACCCAGATGCGTCAGCGAAACGTACTGCTAGCCAAGATCGACCAGTTCCTCCGGGCGGCGGCGAAGAACGACTACAAGGTCACCGCCAGCGAGAAGCAGCGCTTCGACAAGATGCAGGCCCAGCTGGCATCGGTTCACCAGTCGATCACCGCCAGCAATTTCGTCCGCTTCGCCGCCATCGGCGCGCTGTCAAAAACCACGGACGAGGAATCCCTCGGCTACCTCCACACCACCGGGCTCGACAATCCACGCTGGGAGGTCAGCGCGGGGGTGTTGATCGCGCTGGGTAAAGCCGGGCACAGTTCCTCGAAGCCATTCGTGCGTCACAAGATCAGCGACAGCGACCCGATGGTTGGATCGAGCGCGATCGACGCCTCGTCGCAGCTGGATGACCGAGCTGCGCTCGATGCGATCCACAAGGCGCTCGACAGCCGCTACTGGCAGGTGCGCACCAGTGCCGCCTCGGCCCTCGGAAAATTCAAGTCGATCCAGTCGGTGGGCCCACTGGTCCAGTCTCTGCAGCAGCAAAAAGGACGGCTTCAGCAAGACTTCGACGAGGCCCTGCGAAAGATCACGGGATATTCCTT
>CAZANL010000155.1:5481-9054 GCA_964486115.1 uncultured Planctomycetota bacterium | reverse complement strand
GAACGACTACGCAAGGCCTATCACCTGATGTTCAGATCGAACACGCCCAACTTCCAACGCTGAGCCCCCCCCCTGCTAGAACACCCGATCGGCAACCGAGTCGAGCGTGGATCCGCCTGCTATCGAACACCCCAATTTTCCCGAAGGGTGCCTCGAACTGCGCTGGATCTACGGTAGGATCTCACCCTGACGAAAACCTCGACAAGGAGCGATTGGGATGAGCGACAGCATAGTCTATGGCGTTCAACAGGACGTGGCGGCCCGAGCCCACATCACCGATCAGCGGTATCAGGAGATGTATCAGCAGTCGATCCAGGACCCGGAAGGGTTTTGGGCCGAGCAGGCCGAGGCTTTCGTCAGCTGGGACAAGAGCTGGGACACGCTGTGCGACAACGACTACGACGAGGCGCGGATCGCGTGGTTCAAGGGAGCGCAGCTCAACGTCACGACCAACTGCCTGGACCGCCATCTGGAGACCCGCGGCGATCAGACCGCGATCATCTGGGAGGGAGACGACCCCGCCGAAGACAAGACGCTCACCTATCGGGAGCTGCATCAGGAGGTGTGTCGCTGCGCCAATGTGCTCAAGCAGAGAGGGGCCAAGAAAGGTGACAGGATCTGTATTTACATGCCGATGATCCCGGAAGCAGCGGTCGCCATGCTGGCCTGCGCCCGAATCGGCGCGATTCACTCCGTCGTATTCGGCGGTTTCTCACCTCACGCGCTGCGTGACCGCATCCTCGACTCCGACTGCCAGATCGTGATCACCGCCGATGAAGGGCTGCGCGGCGGCAAGCCAGTGCCGCTCAAGGAAAACACCGACAAGGCGCTCGAAGACTGTCCCAATGTCCACACCGTGCTGGTGGTCAGGAGAACCGGCGGACAGATCGGCTGGGACGACGGCCGGGACATCTGGTATCACGAACATGTCGACCAGGCCTCCTCCGACTGCGCGCCAGAAATGATGGATGCCGAGGATCCGCTGTTCATCCTCTACACCTCTGGATCGACCGGCAAGCCGAAGGGCGCCCTGCACACCTGCGGAGGCTACCTGGTCTACACCGCGATGACGCACAAGTACGTCTTCGACTACCACGACGGCGACGTCTACTGGTGCACCGCCGACGTGGGCTGGATCACCGGTCACTCCTACATCGTCTACGGCCCACTGTGCAACGGCGCGATCACCGTCATGTTCGAAGGCGTCCCGACCTACCCCGGCCCCGGCCGCTTCTGGGAGATCTGCGACAAGCACCAGATCAACATCTTCTACACCGCCCCCACCGCGATTCGCGCGCTGATGCGCCACGGCGACGAGCCGGTCAAGGCCACCAGCCGCACGAGCCTGAAGCTGCTCGGCACGGTCGGCGAACCGATCAACCCCGAAGCCTGGGAGTGGTACCACCACGTGGTCGGCGACCAGCGCTGTCCGATCGTCGACACCTGGTGGCAGACCGAGACCGGCGGCATCTTGATCACGCCGCTTCCCGGGGCAAACCCGCTCAAGCCCGGCTCGGCCACGCGGCCGTTCTTTGGGATCCAGCCCGCTCTGGTCGACGACGACGGCAACGAGCTGGAAGGCGCAGCCTCCGGCAACCTGGTGATCAAGCAGAGCTGGCCCAGCCAGATGCGAACGGTCTATGGCGACCACCAGCGTTTCTTCGACACCTACTTCAGCCAGTACAGGGGCCGCTATTTCACTGGCGACGGCGCGCGACGGGACGAAGACGGCTTCTGGTGGATCACCGGACGAGTCGACGACGTGATCAACATCTCCGGTCACCGCATGGGAACCGCCGAGGTGGAGAGCGCGCTGGTGCTACACGAATCGACCGTCGAGGCGGCCGTGGTCGGCTTCCCCCACGAGATCAAGGGGCAGGGGATCTACGCCTACGTGACGCTCAAGGCGGGCATCGAACCGACGGATCAGCTGCGCCAAGAGCTGGTCGGTATGGTCCGCTCCGAGATCGGGCCAATCGCCTCGCCCGATGCCATCCAGTGGGCGCCGGCTCTGCCCAAGACGCGCTCGGGCAAGATCATGCGCCGAATCCTGCGCAAGATCGCAGCCAATCAGACAGACGACCTGGGAGATGTCAGCACGCTGGCCGATCCGAGCGTCGTCAGCAAGCTGGTCGAGGGGCGGGTCAGCTAGCCGACCGACTACCCACCACGACGAGAGTCTCGAGCTGGATCGGCCTCCCGGCCGAGAGTAGTCCCTCGCTCAGTTCCACGTAGCGGCGGCGGAAGGCCGCCGCCTGAGCCGCCGACAGATCGACCAGCAGCTGCTTGAGCATCAGCGACGCGCGAAAGATAACGTCGACGTAGGCCTCCCCCGAGCGAAAGGGCGCGACCATCGGCTGGAACCAGCAGACCACCCGCTCGAACCCGGCCCGCTCGATGCGCGCGCGAAGGTCAGCCGGGTCGTTGAGGTGAAAGTTGCTGCGCCGCTCCATCGCCGGCAACTCCAGCTCCAGCGACTCGGCGACACTCGGCAGCAGAGTGAACATCGGGCTGTGCTCGACCCGACCCCAGACCGACCAGGCGGCCAGACCGCCAACGCGCAATACCCGGGCCGCCTCGGCCAGCGCGGCATCCGTATCGGTAACCAGCATCAGGTTGAGATTGGCCAGCAGGCGGTCGAAGCTCCCATCGGCGAACGGCAGCGCCTCGGCATTCGCCGCGACCACCGGCAACCCGGGCAGGGCGCGACGTGCGTGTCCGCACATCATCGGCGAGAGATCAGTGACCACATGCCGACTCTCTGCCGGTAACCACTCTTGACAGGCCAATGCCCCACCGCCGCCACCCGCACCCACTTCGAGCAAGTCTCCGCCGCTGGCCAGGTCGAGCTGTGCGATCAGCGTCCGCGCCAGCGCCGTGGTCGTGGGCTGCATCAAGGCGACGAAGTCGTCCGAGGCCTCGTCCCACATCTCGCGCTGGCTGCTCATGGTGCATGTTCTCCGATCCGACCATTCTAACACCGTCAAAAAAACTTTCGACATCGCTGAACACTCTGATCCAGGTCCGCGTAAGGAGGGATGGACAGCCGGCGCTGCCGGCAACAAACGGAGGAGACCTGTGACCAGAAATAGCATGATCCAAGATGATGATCCGTGCTGGGATGATCCTACCGAGTCGTCCCTCGGTAACGCCTTTGCCGAACAACTTCAGTCTACACCCTGGTGGGCCCTCTCACTGTCGTTGCACCTGCTGCTGGTGGTCGGCGTGCTACCGCTGATTCACTGCAACAGGCCGACCAAACCCAAATCGATCCAGCTCAGAACGCGGCTGGTCATTCCGGACGAGGAGTCGCTCGAGGAGCCGGTGAAGCCGGACGACATCGAAAACCCCACGCCTCAGCAACCGCAGCTGGTGGAGGCCGAGGTGGAAACACCCCATCCGCCCAACCCGGTTCTCGAAACACACAACGAGCAGCCGACCCAGGAAACCAACGGCGCAGAGGGCCAGGCGCCCAACAACAACATGGGCCAGCTGAGCAACGACAGGATCGGGATGCAGGGCGGCGCCGGCAAACTGTGGGGCAAACGCGGCCAGGGCGGCAACATCAATGGC
>CAZANL010000155.1:3744-5471 GCA_964486115.1 uncultured Planctomycetota bacterium | reverse complement strand
ACCCAGGGCGCCGTCCATATGGGGCTCAAGTGGCTGAAGCGACATCAGCATCCGTCCGGGCACTGGGACGCTGACGGCTTCCCGGCCAACTGCCAGGACGGCGTGTGCACCGGCCCCGGCCAGAGCTGGACCGACCCCGGCGTGACCGGTCTGGCCACGCTGGCCTTCCTCGGCGCGGGCCACACCCACCGCTTCGGCCGCTACAAGGACACCGTCAAGCGCGCGGTGCAGTGGATGATCAAGGCCCAGCGAGCGGACGGGCTGGTCGGACAGCCACGCTCACACTACATGTACAATCAGGCGATCTGCGCACTGGCGCTGGTCGAGGCGTATGGGATGACCTCCTCGCCGCTGATCCGCGACGCGGCGACCCGCTCGGTGACGTTCCTGATCCGAGCGCAGAACCCGGGCGCGGCCTGGCGCTATCGCCAGCGGTCGGGGGACAACGACATCTCGGTCACCGGCTGGGTCGTGATGGCGCTCAAGTCGGCGCGCGCCGCCGAGCTGCCGATCCCGGGCCTCACGCGGTCATTCCGAGCGGTCCAGCGCTACATCGAGTCGCTGACCGACGACGCCTACTACGTCACCGGCTACCGTCGCCGCCCGCCGACCGGCTGGCAAGGGCCGACCGGCTCACGATTGGTGACAGACCGGATCAACACGGCCATCAGCCACAGCGCGACGCACTCGCCGACCGCGATCGCGACGATGACCCGGATCTTCCTCGGCTATCCCGGCCAGGACGCCCGCCTGCACGGGGGCGCGAAGCTGGTTGCCGGCCTGCTGCCGTGCTGGCAGCGCGAGGCCGAGGACCAGCAGAGCACGATCGACTTCTACTACTGGTACTACGGCACCCTTGCCATGTTCCAGATGGGCGGCGAGTACTGGAAGCAGTGGAACCCGAGGATGAAGACGGCGCTGGTCGACCACCAGATCACCCGAAAGGGCTGCGCCAGGGGCAGCTGGCCAGTGGTAGACCCCTGGTGTTCCGAGGGCGGTCGGGTCTACGCCACGGCGATCAACGTGCTGACGCTGGAGATCTACTACCGCTATCCGAGAGTGTTCAAGTAACCGCTCAACAGCGTTGGGCTGGCGCGGGTGGGGAGACGGATCGAGGTCGAGCGTTTCCCCACTCGCCAACTTGAACTCGACTCGACCAGCAGACTGGTGGTGCCGGCAATCCGGGAGAGCCCTGCGCGCGCTACAGCGGGTGGTCGCGGCCGGTTGCGAAGCCGACGATAGTGTAGAGCACGAACGCGATGCCGAAGCCGACGAAGAACGAGTAGTTGTACCCCGTCATCAGCAGGTCGGTCAGCCCCGAGCCGAGGAAGTCGGCCCACTTCTCCCGAGCCATGAAGCCGGCCGCCACGAGGAACCCTGGAATGTTGGGCAGAATCGACAAGATCAGTACGTTGACGGTCAGCCAGCTCACCCCGCTCTCGTAGCGAAACGAGCCGTAGGGCTTATACAACTCCGGCACCGCCAGCTGCATCCGGCGCACCACGTAGTAGTCGGCGATCATGATGCCGCCGATCGGTCCGAGCAGCCCGCCATAGCCAATCAGCCAGGTGAAGATGTACCCGCCGCTGGTCTCGATCAACTTCCAGGGCATGATCAAGATCCCGATCACACCGGTGATCAAGCCGCCGGTCCGGAACGAGATCAGCGAGGGTGCCAGGTTGGAGAAGTCGTTGGCCGGGCTGACCACGTTGGCCGCGATGTTGGTC
>CAZANL010000155.1:0-3734 GCA_964486115.1 uncultured Planctomycetota bacterium | reverse complement strand
GTCGAGAGCGTCGCGATGGCCAGCGCGAGCATCGAGCCGATCACGACCCACGGATCCTGGAACCGCGCGAGCAGCGCCACGGGATCCCAGGGCGCGTCCTCGACGATCAAGATGTCCTTGAAGATCACCAGCGAGGCGCAGGTGACGGTGACGCCGATGAAGGTGTAGAGCGCCATCGTGCTCGGCAGGCCGAGCAGCTGACCGTGGAACTGGTCCTTCTGCGTGCGCGCGAAGCGGGTGAAGTCGGCGATGTTCAGCGAGAGGGTGGCCCAGAAGGCGACCATCGCGGTCAGCGCCGGGATGAACAGCAGCCAGAAGTTCCCCTCGTCACCGCTCTTGGCAGGCGGCTCGCCGGGCTGATGCGTGGCGCTGGCCTGCAGCATCTTCGATTCGGCCTTGCCCGCCCGCAGACGCATAGCGAAGCTGACCTTCTCACCCGCCTTCAGCGGCGTGGAGAGGGGCAGCAGGCCTTCGGACAAAAACGGCTTCCAGGTCGCAGCCGCGATCGCAGCCTGCGCCGTCTGATCGGGGCCGACACGCACCAGCTGCATCTGCGTCGCACGCACCGTGCCGTCATCGTTGGTCACCGCGGAGATCTTGAAGGCCGCCTCGGTCGGGCTCTTCGCGCTGACCGAGAAGCTGGAGGAGGAGAACTGGCTGGACTTGCCCAGCACATGGCCCAGGCCCCCGCCCTCGGTCACACCCCAGCCGAGCAGCGCCAGACCGATCAACAGCAGCAACGGCGCCGAGAAGGTCTCGAGCCACTTGATCGACTCGATACCGGCCAGGATCACTCCGATGTTGAGCGCCCAGAAGAGGAAAAAGCACAGCAGTTGCCACTGGTTGATGCCGATGAACCCCAGCTTGGCTGCCTGGCTCCAGTCCTGAGCGAACGCGAACCCGCCAGCGGTCAGCATCACGTAGATCGCAGCTCCGCCGATCCAGGTCTGGATGCCGAACCAACCGCAGGCAACGAACGCGCGCAGCATCGCCGGGATGTTCGATCCCCGCGTACCGAAGGAGGCCCGCAGAAATACGGGGAAGGGGATGCCGTACTTGGTCCCGGCATGCGCATTGAGCACCATCGGGATCAGCACCAGCAGGTTGCCCAGAAACACGGTCAGCACGGCCTGCCACCAGGTCATCCCGCTCGAGATCAGACCGGCCGCCAGCATATAGGTCGGGATACAGACCGACATGCCGACCCACAGCGCCGCCAGGTTCCACTTGCTCCAGGTCCGCGAGGCCAGCGTGGTCGGTGCGAGGTCCTCGTTGTAGAGCGGGCTGCTCGAGAGATCCTCGGTCAATTCGTAAAGACCGCCGACCGACCGCATTCCCTTGATTTCCACGTCCCTCTCCTCGTTGGTCAGCGCGTTACGGCAGCAGTTGCGTCAGGTTATGGTAGGTCTCGGGGCGGCGATCACGGAAGAACTGCCAGGTCGCGCGCACCTCGTCGATCAGATCCAGGTCCAGATCGGTGACCAGCACCTCGTCATTCTCGCGGCTGGCCTCGGCGATGATCTGTCCCCGCGGGTTGCAGAAGTAGCTCTGACCGTAGAACTCGCCGATGCTCCAGGGCTGCTCGGTGCCGACACGGTTGATCGCGCCGACGTAGTAACCGTTGGCCACGGCATGCGCCGGCTGCTCCAGCTTCCAGAGGTACTCCGACAGACCGGCCACGGTGGCCGAGGGGTTGAAGACGATCGACGCGCCGTTGAGCGCCAGCAGGCGCGCGCCCTCGGGGAAGTGCCGGTCGTAGCAGATGTAGACGCCGATCTTGCACCAGGGCGTGTCGAACACCGGATAGCCGTCGTTGCCGGGCTTGAAGTAGAACTTCTCCCAGAAGCCGGGCGCGCAGTGCGGAATGTGCTGCTTGCGGTACTTGCCCAGGTAGCTGCCATCGGTGCCGATGACCGCGGCGGTGTTGTAGAACACGCCGGCCATCACCTTCTCGTAGATCGGCACGACGATCACCATCTCGTGCTTCTTGGCCTGCTCCTGCATCAGCTTGATCGTCGGGCCGTCCGGAATCGGCTCGGCCATCGCATACCACTTGCTGTCTTCCTCCGCGCAGAAGTAGGGACCACTGAAGATCTCCTGCAGACAGAGGATCTGGCAGCCCTGGTCGGCCGCCTCCGCGATCATCGGCAGGTGCTTCTCGATCATCGCCTGTTTGATCTGTTCCAGCGAGTGATCTGGCGTGGACAGCTCGTTGCTGGCCTGGATCAGACCGCAGCGGACGTTTCTAGCCATGTCTCCCATCCTTCCTTACGTTCTCGTTGAACAGCGCGACGTCCGGGCGAAGCATGCTCCCGGCTGTGCTGGCAGGAAATCATATTTTAGGGCGCTAGTGGGGACTGTCCAGCACTTCCCGGCTGGACAGACCGCATGGTGGCTTCTATGATTCTGGAGCACGCTAGACCCCGTAGAAAGGAAGAAAACCCGTGGCTGACCTCAGCATCGACGTCAATGGCATGAAGTTCCCCAACCCGTTCGTGCTCGCCTCAGGTCCGCCGGGAACCAACGGCAAGGTCATCAAGCGCTCTTTCGAGCTGGGGTGGGGCGGCATCGTCTGCAAGACGATCAGCCTCGAGAACGACAAGGTCCATAACACCGTGCCGCGCTACGGCAAGATGCACCTGCCGGGCGACAAGAAAAAGGTTCTCGGTTTCCAGAACATCGAGCTGATCAGCGACCGGCCCTTCGAGGTCTGGCTCGAGGAGCTGGCCGACTGCAAGCAGGCCTACCCGGACAACATGCTGATCGCCTCGATCATGGAGGAGTACCGCGAAGAGGCCTGGAAGGAGATCGTCGAGCGCACCCAGGAAACGGGCATCGACGGCTTCGAGCTCAACTTCAGCTGCCCCCACGGTATGCCCGAGCGGAAGATGGGCGGGGCGATGGGCCAGGACCCGAATATCGTCGAGGAGGTCACCGGGTGGGTCACCTCGGTGGCGAAGGTGCCGGTCTGGGCCAAGATGACCCCCAACATCACCGATATCGGCGTCCCGGCAAGGGCCGCGATCAGTGGTGGCGCCGACGGCCTCAGCGCAATCAACACCATCCTCTGCGTGATCGGGATCAACCTCGACACGTTCCGGCCGATGCCGACGGTCGAGGGGCACAGCGAGCCCGGCGGGTACAGCGGGATGGCCGTGCGGCCGATCGCGCTGCGCCAGGTGATGGAGTGCGCCCGCGCCTGCCCCGGAGCCACCGTCTCGGGCATGGGCGGCGTCGAATCGGCCGAGGACGCAATCCAGTTCTTGCTGGTCGGCGCTTCCACCGTGCAGGTCTGCACCGGTGCCATGCTGCACGGCTACGAGATGATCAAGGGCCTGTGTCAGGGACTGTCCGACTTCATGGATCAGCGAGAGATCGCCTCCGTCTCCGAGCTGGTCGGTCAGAGCCTGCCTTACTTCACGACCCACGCCGACCTGGTCGAGCGGCAGCTCGAGGCCAAGCGGGAAAAAGCCGGGCAGGCTGGCCGAGACAACATGTGGCAGGGTGATATCGCCAAGGAGACCGAGTCCCTGGTCACCGACTGAGCGACGATAGGCAACCCGGATGGCCTCGGGCGATGTTGCCGAGGCTAGCGAGATCGGCCCTCAGCTGGTAAATTCGTGGCGTTCATCCCCAATCTCTCCAAGCAGGGTAGCGCCATGGGCATTCTGATCAAGGGCGGTGAGGTGATCACCGCGACCGACCGGTACACGGCGGACGTCTACGCCGAGAAC
>CAZANL010000154.1:7663-9089 GCA_964486115.1 uncultured Planctomycetota bacterium | reverse complement strand
CGCTCAGGAGCGTCGTCGGGTCTGTCAGCCGGTCGATGACGCGCATCGCCAGCAACCGCCCGAGCCTGGTCGCCGCCTTCCAGGCAATCAAGGGGATCAGCGCGACGACAGCGGCCAGGATGGCTGCCACGGCCCGCAACAGCCCAGATGGGCACTGGGTCCTGGCCCGTCACGACAACGACCTGTGGGTCTACGACACGCGCAAGAAGAGCGCCAGACGAACCACCTTCGACAAGGCCCCTGAGCAGGACCCGACGTTCAGCCCCGACAGCACACGCGTCGCATACACTCGGCAACACAACCTGCATGTCCTCGAACTGGCCACCGGTCGAGAGCGTGCAATGACCACGAAAGGACACGCCCTGTTGCCACACGGCCGCCTGGACTGGGTCTACCAGGAGGAGCTGTACGGCCGAGGCCGATTCCGGGCCTTCTGGTGGAGTCCGGACTCCAAGCGCCTGGCATTCCTGCGCCTCGACGAATCGACGGTCAAGACGTTCAACGTGACCGACAACATCCCGGTCCGCCAGAAAATCGAGGTCATGCGCTACCCGAAAGCCGGTGACCCCAATCCGCAGGTTGCCCTCGGTATCTCGCATGTAGACAGCGGGAAGATCATCTGGGTCGACCACGGCCCCTTCGCAAAGATCGAGCACTTGATCGTCCGCGTCGGCTGGAGCCCCAGGGGAGCCCGAGTGGTCTACCAGCTGCAGGACCGCCGCCAGACCTGGCTCTCCCTGCGCAGCGCCAATCCCGACACGGGGGTCAACACCGAGCTGCTGCGCGAGACCAGCAAGGCCTGGGTCAGCTCACGCGGGCATCCACGCTGGCTGGCGGACGACAGCTTCCTCTGGATCAGTGAGCGGACAGGCAACCGTCACCTCTACCATGTGTCCGTAGACGGAAAGAGGATACGCCCGATCACAAAAGGCGACTACGACGTACGAAAAGTCCTCGGTCTGGACTCCCAGCGGAAGTTGGTCTACTTCATCTCGACCCGCGACTACCCCATCGCGCTGAATGCCTACCGAGTGCCACTGGCCGGGGGTGCAGTACAGCGTCTGACGAGTGGAGCGGGGAGCCATCAGGTGCAGTTCGACAAGAAGTTCACCCACTTCATCGACACGGTCAGCAGCGCACATCGGCCAAGCCAGGTCGTTCTGCGCCGAGCTGACGGAACACTTGTACGCACCATCGATCCCAACCCACCCGACCATCTCACGCACTACAACCTCAACCCGGCCGAATTTCTCGAGGTGCCAACCGGCGACGGCGGCGCGATGCAGGCGATGATGATCAAACCGCCCGACTTCGATCCGCAGAAGCGCTACCCGGTGATGTGCTATCTATACGGCGGCCCAATGGCCGCTTCGGTCTGGAACAGATGGGGCGGCAAAACGTACCTCTGGCATCAATATTTAGCACA
>CAZANL010000154.1:0-7653 GCA_964486115.1 uncultured Planctomycetota bacterium | reverse complement strand
GGTTACGTGATCTGGATCTGCGACAACCGCTCGGCCACCACACGCGGGATCAAGCAGGCCTGGCCGATCTATCGAAATCTGGGACAGACCGAACTGCGAGACATCGAAGCCGGACTGCGCTGGCTGACCGCCAAACCCTGGATCGACCCCGGCCGAATCGGCATCTGGGGCTGGAGTTACGGCGGCTACATCGCCAGCTACGCGTTGACCCACAGCAAGATGTTCAAGCTCGGCATCGCCGGTGCGCCGGTAACCGACTGGCGCAACTATGACTCGATCTACACCGAGCGCTACATGGATCTGCCGCAAAACAACCCCAAGGGGTACGACAGCAGCTCGGTGGTCAGGGCGGCGGCCAACCTGCGGGGCAAGCTCCTGATCATCCACGGTGAGATGGACGACAACGTCCACCTGAGCAACACGATGCAGCTAGCCCATGCATTACAGGCTGCGAACAAGACGTTCCAGCTGATGATCTACCCGCGAAGCCGACATGGGATCCAGTCTCGGCACAAGATCGACCTGATGACGCGCTTCATCCTGAACAACCTCTAGCAGCCACGGCTACCCACCGCAACCGCTAGCCGTCAACCAGACGAAGCGGATCGCTCAGTCACCGCGAATCATCAGCCGGGCAGCCTCGGTCAGATCGGCGACATCGACGCCGATCTGCAGGTTTTTCCCGCAGCCTGCGCGGCGCCCACTCTCCACATCCCGCTCGCTGTCTCCGATCATCACGGAGCGTGCCAGGTCGACTCCGTGCTCCTCCGCGGCTCGCAGAATCAGGCCGGGTGACGGCTTGCGACACTCACAGGAAATGTCGTACGGCGCAACGGACCCCTCCGCCAGATGCGGGCAGAAATAGACCCCGTCGAGTGCGACTCCCTGCCCCAACAACAGGGTCTCCAGCCGCTGATGGATCTCCGACAACCGCTCGATGGTGAAAAAACCCCGCGCCACCCCAGATTGATTGGTTGCCAGAATCAACAGGTAGCCGTCCTGGGACAGGGCCCGCAAACCCTCGATTGCCCCGGGCAACAACTCGATGTCCTCCGGATCGGCCAGATAGCCGACATCCCGAATGATCGTGTCATCCCGATCGAGGAAGGCGGCCTTCAGTCCCATCGCAGTAGACTGGCCGCCGTCATCTCGGGGGTCGGACGCAGCCCCAGGAGCCGGCATATCGTCGGTGCGATGGCAGACAGCGCCCGTCCTTCGCGTAACTCATACTCCAGATCTTCACCCACCATGATAAACGGTACGGGATTGGTTGTGTGCGCCGTGTGAGGCGCGCCGGTCAGCGGGTCCACCATCTGCTCGCAGTTGCCGTGGTCCGCCGTGACGAGCACCAAGCCCCCCACCGACTGAACCGCTTCGACAACCTGGCCGAGGCCTTGATCGACCACCTCGACAGCCTTGACCGCGGCCTGATAGTTACCGGTGTGCCCCACCATGTCCGGATTTGCGTAGTTCAAGACGACAAACGAGAACGCCTCACTGCGGATCAACTCACACACTCGCCGAGTCACCTCGGGCGCCGACATCTCGGGCAGCAGATCGTAGGTCCGCACTCTGGCCGAGGGAACATGGACCCGCTCCTCCTTGTCAAACGCGCGCTCGCGGCCCCCGTTGAGGAAGTATGTCACGTGGGCCCGTTTTTCCGCTTCAGCGATGCGCAACTGGCGCAGGCCGGAACTGGAGATCAGCTGCCCCAACGTTCCCGTCAGTCGCTGCGGCGGGAAGACGATCGGGAAGTCGAAGTCGTCGCGATAGTGGGTGAGGGTCGTCACGCGAGCTGGCGTGTAGGATCCGCGGTCGAACCGATCGAAGATTTCGGGCTTCCAGCCGAGCGACATCACGATCTGCCGGGCGCGGTCCGGCCGGAAGTTCCAGAAGACGACCGAATCTCCGGGCTCTACACGTGGCGTATCCCTGACAATTATCGGCGCGATGAATTCGTCCGTCTGACCTTGGGCATAGCGCGCGCTCAACATCTTGAGCGGATTGTCCGTCACTTCTCCCTCGCCATAGGCCAGACCGCGAAACGCGGTGCTGACCCGATCATAACGACGATCCCGGTCCAGCGCATAGTAGCGGCCAATCACGGTGCCGAGCACCCCGACGTCGAAGTGGCGGCAGGCCGCCATCAACCGACGCACATACCCCTGGCCACTCGTCGGTGGAGTATCCCGTCCATCGGTAAAGGCATGGACGACCACATCATCACCCCGCCGCCCAAGACGAGAGGCAAGCTCGATCAGGGCAAAGTAGTGGCGGTCCATGGCGTGCACTCCGCCATCCGACGCCAACCCCATCAGGTGCACCCGCGATGGGCCCTGCAGGGCGCGGCGCAGAACCTCATTCCGGTGAAAAGAACCATCGACGATCGCGTTGTCGATCCGGGCGATGTCCTGCCAGACCGTCCGACCCGCCCCGATATTCAGATGACCCACCTCCGAGTTGCCCATCTGACCCGGTGGCAGACCGACTGCCCGCCCGTGAGTGACCAGGCTGGTACTGGGATAGGTTGCCCAGAGCCGGTCGAAAACCGGCGTTTTCGCCTGCGCCACCGCGTTGTTCTCGACCTCGTCCGACAGCCCCCAGCCATCGAGAATAACCAGGGTCACGAGTGGATATGTTCTGTTTGTCATCGGCAAATCCACCTACATATTCAGCAGACCTGGCCAACTTTCAAGGGCAGTCACAGAAACAAGAAGCTCTTCTCTCACCAGCGTGTAGCTTCCCTGCCCACTTTTCCGCTGATACAATCCCTATAGCATGTCCAAGGATTTCATCGAACTCGCCAACGAGTCGGTCCCGGGAAGGATGATTCGGGTCCGCACAGACTCGCAGAAGCTGGCCCTATCGCTCACGTTGCGCTTTCAACAGGGCAACCCGATATCCGCCGAAGAGATCCGAGCCGTGCTGTCCGACCTGGAACTGAAGCTCTCGGACGATCAGCAGGAGAAACTCGAGCTGTTTCTCGACGAGTACGACACGGAGCCGAGGACCCTCAAGGAAACCGAAGTCGCGACAGGCCTCCCATCGGTGCCCGGCAAGGACGGACAGGTCAACTGGGCACTCGACATCCGTGACACCTACGACACCGACGAAGACAGCGACGAGCAGGTGGACCATCACCGGGTCACGCGGTTCGTCAACGTCGGGACCGGAGACCAGATCTTTTCGCTCGGCCATCCAGAACCAGGGGTGGACGGGATCGACATCTTCGGGCAACGGATTCCCGCGAAAGAGGGCAAGCCATACCCGATCGAGTCCGGCAACAACGTCGTGTATCTGGAGGATGGGCTCACACTGGTCGCGACCGGAATCGGGGCGATTCAACTGAAACACAACATCCTGTCTGTACAGCCGACCCACCAGATCGCCGGGGACGTCGACTTCAGCGTGGGGCACATCGACTTCGACGGTACCGTCTACGTGAAGGGCAACATCCTCGGCGGCTTCAACGTCAGGACCGGAGAAGACCTCTTCGTCGGGGGAAATATCGAAGGAGCACAGGTCAACGTGGGCGGCAACCTGCAAGTAGACGGCGGCATTACCGGACACGGTAGGGCGCAGATCCAAGTCGCCGGCAGCGCCTACGCCAAGTACATCAACGGCACGTCGCTCGAGGCTGGTGGCGATGTTCTGGTCAAGACCGAGATCGTCAACAGCCGAGTTCAGTCGGACGAGAGCATCATGGTCGTCAGCGGCGGGATCATCGGCGGTGAAGTCATGGCTCTCTACAAGATCGAGACTGGAATGCTCGGTTCCCAGATGAATGTCAAAACCGAGGTCACGGTCGGCATCGGCGCCAAATGGCGAAAGCGCGTCAGAGCGCTCCAAGAAGAGTTGAACGAACTGGATGACAGGCTGCAGAAGGTGAAGACCGCCGTCTCCCGATTCCTGGCCCAGCCCAGCTTGATCGAAAAACTCCCGCCTGAAAAGCAAACCGCCGTGGAGAAGCTGATCGCCCAGTTCGACGAGATGAACCAGCTGCGCCTCAGTCTCCGGGAAGAGAAAAAATCGCTTGAACAGATAGACCCCTGTGTGATGGTCCACAAGTGGACGTACCCCAACGTTTTCATTGGTATCGGGACCGACCTCCGAACCCGCATCGGGGAAGAGACCCCGGGACCGATCAAATACCGTTCCAACCGCAATACGCGCAGATTCGAGAAGGTTCGGCCCTGAATCAAACTGCAGGCAGCACGACATCAGGCATGACCGGATAGAGCGGAGTCAGCATGAATTCTGTTGACCCACCGCAAGACCCCGGAAATCCCGACGAGAACACCGTCAAACTGCCTACACCGGCCAAGAACCTGCCGGCCGGCTGGCAAGACGAGAAGACCCTCAAGCTGGGCGGCTCCAGGGGCGAGGCCCCCACCCTCCATGAGCCCCCGCACCCCGAAGACTCTCTCCAGATCGCGATGCCAGAAGAAATGGGCGAGGCGGAACACTTCGGCTCATACCGGATCCTCGGGCGGATCGGCGAAGGTGGGATGGGCGTCGTCTACAAGGTGCGTGACATGGCTCTCGGCCGGGACTGTGCGCTACGGGTCCTGTCCGAAGAAGCACTCGGCAACCAGGCAGATGCTCACGGGTTCCTGGAGGTTGCCCGAAAACTGTCAACGATCAACCACCCCAACTTGACATCGATCTACGCGATCGAGCAAGACGAAAAGGGACGCACAGGCGTCGTGATGGAGTTGATCGAAGGCCGCAGCCTGGAGTGGCTCTCGCAATCCGCACAACTCAGCTCGAAACCAACCGACTGGGTCGATTATCTGATCCAGGCCGCTCGCGCTCTCGAGGCAGCCTGGAAGCTAGGCGTCATCCATCGGGACATCAAGCCGTCCAACATCTTCCTGACTGCTGACGGACTGATCAAGGTCGGTGACTTCGGTCTGGTCCGGCCGGCCTCCACCCGCCATGACTACCAATCTCCCGAGGCACGCCGCCAAGAGTCAGTCGACGTTCGGAGCGACATGTTTTCACTGGCGGCCAGCTTCTATCACCTGATCACCGGCCAGCTACCATTACCCGAAGGTACCACCACCAAGCCGATCGCGCTTTCCAAGATCACCTCGCGCTGCCCCCTGCGGCTGGCTGAGATTCTTGATCGCATGCTCACAGCCACACCAAGACGTCGATTTCGCAGCTACCGACAACTGCTCAAGGCGCTCGAACCGCTGCTGCCCGGAACCCTCGAACCACTACCCGTTTACAAACGCATCGAAGCATTGTTCTTTTTCGACATGGTGGGGTATTTGGGCCTATTCGTTCTGGTCAACACGGTGCTCGCCATCGCCAAGGTCCCCAGCACATTACTTCAATGGATCTCACAGCCGATCTCGATCATTCTGTTCTACTACTGCTATCGCTTCCTGATGCGGCGGTTTGCCCAGACGGTGGGCAAGATGGTCTTCCGCGCAGAGGTACACGGCTACGGCGGGGAGTCCATCCATTCCCTCACGCTGAGCTTGCGGTTCTTGCTGACCTACGGTCCGCTACTACTGTGCTTCGAGCTCATCCGCTGGCAGTGGTGGGAGACCCAGCCGGGCCGAATCGCTGGCGCAATCGTCCTGGTGTATCTGCTGAGCAGCACGATCGTGGCCTGGCTCTCGAAAGAGAACCGGATGCTGCACGATTATCTGCTCGGCACCTGGGTCGTCCGGCGAGGAAAGGTCAAGACCGCGGGAGAAGACAACTTCGTCCAGCCGGCATCGATGGTCGACCTTGATCTGGAAAGCGCGCGTCAACGGGGAGAACGATTGGGCCGCACGATCCTGCTGGACAAGCTGGGCCAGGGCGGGATGGGCCAGGTCTTTCG
The DNA here is from genome assembly GCA_964486115.1 of uncultured Planctomycetota bacterium. Lineage (GTDB taxonomy): Bacteria > Planctomycetota > JACQVV01 > JACQVV01 > CAZANL01 > CAZANL01. The sequence continues at coordinate 1,814 of CAZANL010000154.1, read as the reverse complement.
GGGATATGACGAGCAGCTGCACCGTCAGGTGGCGGTCAAGGTGCTGTCGGAGGAGCTGGACCCCGACAGCGACTTTTACGACCGCTTCGTTCGAGAGGCCCGCATCCTGGCCAATCTCTCGCACCCCAACCTGGTGCAGGTCTACTCCTATGGACAAGACGCCGAGAAACACTACTTTGCGATGGAGTTGATCCAGGGGCGCAGCCTGTCACAGGTACTCTCGCTGGAGGGCGCCCTGAATTCGAAGACGGCGACGAAACATCTGATTCAGGCGTGCCATGGACTGGAGGCCGCACAACAGTGCGGAGTGATCCACCGCGACGTCAAGCCTTCGAACATGATCCTATCGGACAACGGTGTTCTGAAAATGGTGGATTTCGGGCTGGCCAAGGGCGCGGCGACAAAAGACATCAGCTCCGAACTGACCAAGACCGGGATCATCATGGGTACGCCACACTACATGTCTCCCGAGCAGGGGCGCGGCGATCCGGTGGACCACCGCAGCGACATCTATTCGCTGGGCGCCACGACGTTCCACCTGCTGACCGGTCACTATCCATACCTCGCCAGCAGTCCGATGGGGATCGTGGTCAAACACATCACCGATCCGCTACCGACCAAGAAGCTCCAACTCCGAGCGCCAGAAGGCCTCGTGCGGATCATCCAGAAGATGATGGAGAAAGACCCCGCCGAGCGCTACCAGTCCTATCGCCAGGTTATCGAAGATCTCGAACGTCTAATGCCGAGCCAGTTTATCCGAGCCGGGTTCTGGAGCCGTATCGCGGCACTGATGTTCGACGTGGTGTTTACATTCCTGGGCGAACTCGCGGGCCTGGCAACGATCTGCACGATCGCCTTGTGGAGGATATCGCGCGAGAGCAGCTGGTCCGGGGACCCCGATGTCATCAACCGCGGCCAACGCTTATGGGAGACGGCGTGGGATGCCTGGTGGGCCTACCCCCTCCTCATGCTGTTCGGGAGCTTGCCACCCATCTATACCACCATCAAGCTCTGGCGCGACATGGCCACACCAGGCATGGCAAAGGTCGACTTGCGGCTCGTTCGAAAGAGCGGCATGCCACTCCTCGCCCTGCAGCGCTTCTGCTGGTTCTTTCTGGTGCCCGAGCTGTATCTGCTGTGGGGCGTGATCATCTCGGTCTCCTTCACGAGCGACCTTCTCGGCACCCTCGTTTTCCTGGCGCTCTTCTTCCTGCTACCGGGAGCCAGCATCATCTGCTCTCTGCGCTACGGAAAGAGCATCCCGGAGTTCCTCACCCGCAGCTACCTGATCTACGATTAGCTCGATGCTTGCGGGCCCTGCGAACTCTCACGAGGTGAGCTAGCGCCCGAGGCTGACCCCCATTCGGCCGGTGTTGATCCGGAGTTCCAGTCGGTCGACGCCGCGATAGATCGCGACCTGCACCTGCTTCTTGCCGGCCTTCATGGCCTCCCTCAGCGCACCACGAAGATCATCCACCGAGTCGATCCGCGTGCCATCATAGGAGGCAAGCCAGTCACCACGCTTCAGCCCGGCTGTCGCTGCGTTGCTCTTTGCCGACACACTGCTGATCCTCAGCGTGGGAGCTGCGCGCAGCTGCTTCGGCTCGCGGTAGAACACGACATAGCTGCGCACCCGGTGTTGAGCAGCCGCGACATCGCTCGGCTTCGGCTTGTTCTGATGCCTGCTGAAATCATAGGGCGCGGGTTCGTAACGCAGCTCGGCCGACGCCCCGCTGCGATTTGAGGCAGCAGCGGGGGAGGCGCGGCAGGAGCGGAAGAGGTTGCAAGACCAAGGCGGAGCCTGCCGCTGATGC
>CAZANL010000153.1:0-9094 GCA_964486115.1 uncultured Planctomycetota bacterium | reverse complement strand
ATCGTTTCGGTCATCAGACTATCCACCGTGCCATTGAGAGGGCACCCACAGAATGCCCAACTTGGAACATGGTTAAGTTAACCTAATAATACCGATTTAGTATAATTGTAGTTAGTAAATCAGACGTTTAGGAAACCGAAACGACGTAAGCGCGATGAGTAAGCACAGTGAATCGCTCCCTCTACGGCTACAAAACATCTCCTGGGGAGGGCTGGAAGCATTTTACATGGTGGTCTTCGCCCGTGGATTCCGGCGCGCCCAAGATCAATTCGGGAGCAGTGCCTCGGCGCTGCATCAACGTATCGGCAAACTGGAAGAGGGCATGGACTTCACCGTGCTCGATCGGTCCAACCCACGCAGTATCGGCCCCACCACCGAGGGAGAGCTGCTCTATCGTTTCATCGCGCCCTTCTTCGAGGGATTGCACGAGATCGTCGAGCGAGCCAGTGGCCAGCGCCATCGAATCCTGCGAATCGCGTCGACCCAGGCGATCTTGCAGCACCAACTGGTCGAACCCCTGGAGCATTATCACCGCGAGTGGCCCGACGCCGAAATCCGCATCGAGGAGCGCCCGTGGCTCGAGATCGTCGATCTCGTCACCGCTGGCAAGGTCGACCTGGGGTTTGCGCCAGCGCCGCCTCCAGGCCACGAACTCAACTACGACGGAATCTACGACAGCGAATATCAGCTGATCTGCCCACGACGTCACCCTTTGATCCGCGCCGAGACACTTACTCTCGAAGCCGTTGCGAAAGAGCCGCTGATTCTGTTCGACCCCAAATCAGCGACCGGTGGGATCGTCTGGGCCCGCTTCGAGGCAGCCGGTGTGCCTTTCCGGCCCTACTGCATTGCAGAGAACGTCGGTACGATTCAGCACTTTGTCAGCCAGGGGCTGGGCGTGGCGATCGTCTCCGGCATCTCGATTCCCGAAAAGCGGCGACGCCATTTCCGGGTTCGACCGATCGGGGAGCTGTTCGGGTCCCTCTCTCAGGGCGTGATGTGGCGGCGCCACTGGATCTTCCGCCGAGGCGTACAGGACTTTCTCGAGTTGCTTCCGAGAGGTGAGGTGCTGACCGACAGACTGAGCCCTAATCAGGAACTCCCATGACCAGACACCCCTTCGTTCGCTACACCCCACCTCGCCTGGACGACGATCAGATGAGCTCCCGGGCCGCCGCCCTCTACGCCGAACTCGAGGCGCGGCGAAGCGTGCGCCATTTCACCGACGACCCAGTGCCACGGGAGTTGATCGAACTGGCGATCCGCACCGCCTCCACCGCGCCTTCGGGTGCACACCGGCAACCCTGGCGATTCGTCGCCACCGACTCCCCGCAGATCAAGCGACAGATCCGCATCGCCGCCGAGGAGGAGGAGCGCCAATCCTATGAGGGAGGCCGCATGCCCGAAGAGTGGCGAGCCGCGCTAGCCCCACTCGGGACGACCTGGGAAAAACCCTACCTCGAAACGGTCCCCTGGATCGTCGTGGTCTTCGAGCAGACCTATGGAATGAACTCAGAAGGAGAGCGGACCAAGAACTACTACGTCAAGGAGAGCGTGGGCATCGCCTGCGGAATGTTCATCGCCGCGCTGCATCACATGGGCCTGTCCACGCTGACCCATACACCCAGCCCAATGGGGTTCCTCTCCGAGATCCTCGGCCGACCGGAGAATGAACGGCCCTATATTCTATTCCCGATCGGCCACCCGACGACCGACGCCACAGTCCCGGACCTGGCGCGCAAGCCACTGGACGATGTCGCGGTTTTTCTATCGTGACCCAGGAGAAACCCTGGCACGGTGAGGTGGGGATGATCCTGCTCCTCTGCCTCGCCATGCTGGCGTTGATCGGGATGCTCGGATTCCTGTTCGCGACGGGGGCCTTCAGCGGGTAGCACGGCGAGCCTGCGCCGGCAATCGCTGCCACCCCCCCTCCACAGCGTCGGCGGCACGACTAGGTGCGGGCCCTGAGTAACATCAGGCCTCCGCCGACACCCGCGACGATCAGTAGCAGCCCGGCGATCGACAAGCCCCATCGCTTGCCCACCCCGGCGGGTCGACGGCCGTGCTCTACGATGTAGATCTGCTCCAGGTTCGCGCCGGGGTAACTCTTGCCCAGTTGACCTCTCTCCTGGGAGCCAAGGGACTCGATCTCGTTGACCACCACCCCGCGCACGACCTTCTGCTGGCCAAGATCGAAGACCGCCTCGTCCGTCGGACAGTCGGTGCTCTTGATCAAGACACGGATGGTCTTCGGGCTGGGCAGATTCTGCGGCAACCGGTTGTCGTTCTGCTCGATCAAGGCGGTCAGCTTCTTGTGGAAGGGCCCACCGATCGGCACGGCCGGGACCCAGATCGTCGCATACTCCGAATCCCGAGAGGAGGCGGAGTTACTCACGCTCTTCTGTTTTTTCTCGTAGACGAAGACCCAGAAGCAGACCATTAGCTTCTCGATCTCGACGTGCGCGTTGTCCCCGGGTCCCCTGGACGCCAACTCGGCACAGGTAATGCGCCGCGGCTGCGGCTTGGCCACGCACGCCAGCCTGGTCTCCCGATAGCCGACGAGGGCGCACAGCAAGCCGCCAATGATGGCCAGCGCAGCCAAGAATCTCACCGGGACACTCCATCGTCGCAGCCGCCACTATTCAACCAGCGGCCAGATCCAACAGCCCCACACATTGACGCAGCCCCAGGCCTCGCCGACAGGATACGATCGAGATCTTGCACACCCCTCCCCGACAAAACGGTTCTGAAGGCCTGGTAAGGGTTTGTGTATAACCCTGCCTCCTGGAGGTGTCAAACAAATCCAGATTGACAAGCGGCCGAACTCGGGAGATCATCGGTTTCGAGCACGCAACGATTACCTGATTTCGGCAACCGGACCTGGAAGGCAAGCAGCATGGCATCCCGATCGACAGTCCTCATCGCGATTTTGGCAGTGGCCCTTGCGGGCCTTGGGGGCCTCAAGGCCTGCGGCCCCCCCGTCACCGCAACGCTGGAAACACCCGCCTCGCCAACGGCAAGCAAGCTGCCAGTCACCTTCGTGTTGACAGCAAGCAGCGCCGAGGCGGCCTCGATCACCCTGTCCTACTCGACCGACGGTGGCCTGACCTACAAACCGGCGACGACCAGCGGGCCGACCTCAGGCCTGGCAACCAGCGCCACCGGTATCACCCACGTAATCTCCTGGGATTCCCTGGCAGACCTGGGCAAGGCCAAGGCAACCGTGATCCTCAAGCTGGTCCCCAAGAGCGGATACGACGAGGGAGAGAGCGCCACCTCAGGGCCGTTTCTCGTCGATAACACCGCCGGGCCAGCCAATCTCGCTCCATCAGCGGTGCTGCTCGACCCCAAGGGCGGAACCGCCGACACCTACCACGGCCACCTCGCCCTCAACTACAAGCTCTCCGATCCGGAGGGGGACAGCTCAACGATCGCGGTCGAGTACTCCACCGACGGCGGCGCCACATATGTCGCCGCGACGCCGCTCAGCGGAACCCCCACCAGCGGACTGGAGGCTCCCAAGAGCTGGAAGTCCCACAGCTTTGCCTGGGACTCGCTTGCCGACCTGGGAAAGACCAAGGCCGTCGTGCTGCTCAAGCTGACGCCGGCCGACGCCGACACGGGCAGCCCGGCGGTCAGCGGCAGCCTGGCGATCGACAATACCACCCTGCTCAACGAGCGAGGACCTTATCTGCAAAACGTCACACCCACGAGTATCCTGGTCGTCTGGACCACCGAGCAAAAGACGACGACCAAGGTAGACTTCGGCACTACCCCCGAGCTGGGTATGACCTACGAGTCCACCGGGAACACCACACTGCATGCCGCCGAGCTGACCGGGCTGACGCCTGACACTCACTATCACTACACCGCCAGCTCTTCTGGCGTGACAATCGCCAGCGCAAAGTTCCGCACCACCCCCCCTCCCGGCAGCACCTTCAGTTTCATCGCATTCGGTGACTGCGGGACCGGCAGCAGCAGTCAGTACGCGGTAGCCAAGCTGATGGAGGCCAAGAAGCTGACTGCCGACCTGGCGCTCGTGCTGGGTGACCTGGTCTACCCTCGGGGCGAGCAGAAAGACTACACCTCGAAGTTCTTCAAACCCTACAAGGGCCTGCTGCCATCCCTGGTGACCTACGTCACGATCGGCAACCACGACATCGCCAGTGATGCGAAGGGCCTGCCGCTGCTGGAGAACTTCTATCTACCGTCAAACAACCCGCTCGAGGTGGAGCGCTACTACTCCTTCGACTATGGCGATGTCCACTTCGTCAGCCTCGACTGCACGCTGCCGGTGACCCCCGACTCCCCACAAGGAAAGTGGTTTGCCGCAGACCTGGCCAAGTCCACCGCACCCTGGAAAATCGTGTACCAGCACTTCACGGTCTACTCCAGCGGCTGGCATGGCTCCAACGCGGGCCTCAAGGCTTCGCTGACCCCCGTGATGATCTCTTCCGGCGTGGACCTGATGCTCTCCGGGCACGACCACCACTACGAACGAAGCAAATCGATCGACGGGATCACATACATCGTGTCCGGTGGCGGCGGCACCGGACTGCGCTCGATCTGGGCCAAGGGCTCCTTCAGCAAGGTGGCCGAAAAGAAGCATCACTTCACCTACTTCACCGTGTCGCCCACCAAGCTGTCGATGGTCGCGATCGACAAGACCGGCGCAGTGATCGACACCTTCAGCCTGACCAAGTAGCATGCGAGGCTTGGTCTTGTCCGTTCTCGGCATGGTTGTGCTGGGGGCCTCGGTCAGGGGCAGCGATCTTCCCAGAAAAGTCCTGATCATCGGCGTCGACGGCTGTCGTCCCGACGCCCTGAAAACAGCCCAGACCCCGGTGATCGACCGCCTGATCAAGGCCGGCGCCTACAGCCCGAAAGCCCAAACGGGGGACCGCACCAGCAGCGGTCCCGGCTGGTCGAGCATGCTGACCGGAGTCTGGCGCAGCAAACACGGCGTTCGGGACAACTCCTTCAAGGGAGCCCGGTACGACAGGTACCCCCATTTCTTCAAGCGCGTCAAGCAGGCCATACCGAAGGCCTTCACCGCTTCGATCGTTCACTGGGCACCGATCCAGACCCGGATCGTCAGCCACGCCGACGTCGCTGTCGCGCTGCCCAGCGATGCGAAGGTCACCGAACGTGCGATCCAAGTTTTCGAGACCCGCAACCCAACCGTGCTCTTCGTGCACTACGACGATGTCGACCACGCAGGCCACACCAAGGGGTTCGACCCCAAGGAGCCCGCCTACCTCGAAGCCATTGCCCAGGCAGACCGGCGAATTGGCCGGCTCCTGGCCGCCATCCGAGCACGTAAGACCTACCGCAAAGAGAACTGGCTGATCATCGTCAGCACCGATCACGGCGGCTCTGGCAGGCACCACGGAGGCAACACTCCAGCCCAGCGAACAATCTTTCTCCTCGTCAGCGGCACGAACGCCGTCCGTGGCCCGCTCGAGCCCCCTCCACGAATCGTCGACGTACCCGCCACGGCACTGGCTCATCTGGGGATCGCAATCAAACCAGGCTGGGGCTGGGACGGCAAACCGGTGGGCCTGAGGTCAAGGAAATGAAGCCCGCGCTACCCGCAAGGTGGCTCGTTCTCAGCGCCCTGCTATCCTCGATCTTGTTGGCCAGCTGCGGTGACCGACCCACGACCACCAAGCCCCCACCGGCCAAGCCCAGCCAACCGATCGCCGCTCCCAGTTCACCCAAGGCACTGCATACTCGGATTCAGGCGGCTGTCACCGATAATCAGATGGGCGAGCTGGTCCGGCTTCATGCACCAGCCGACCGACCGCTGTTCATCGTCAATCTGGTTGTGGTCGCCAACCTCGCTTCTCGGGGCGAAAGCGCCCATGAGACCCTGCGCTCCCTGCTACGGCGGCACGGCGTTTCTCACGGCGGCACCGCGCCCCAGGATCTGGCGGCCCGTAGGGTTTGGGCGGCCCGCTGGCTGGATGGAGTCGACATGGTCGCGTTGGGCGGGGACCTGGCTTTTTTTTGTGGACCGGATCTTCGTAAACGGTACACCGGCCCCCTGAGTGGGCTGGCGATCAATGGCAGCACGGCGGACGCCAAGATCGGTGGCTGGTCACACCGCTTCAAACAAGTTGGCGGTCACTGGTACCTGGATGCCGAGGGGAGGTAACGCATGGCATCAGCGGCGGTCGTCGTCCCCTGCCACAACGAGGCTGCGCGCCTCCAGCCGGACCGCTTCGTCGACGCACTGGACGAGCAGCCCGGCCTCGAACTGATTCTGGTCGACAGCGGCAGCCTCGATGACACAGTGGCGGTTCTCGAGAGAGTTGCTCGGGCCCGCCCTCACCGAGCCACGCTGATCCAGCTCGCGGAGAACCGCGGAAAGTCCGGAGCGGTCCGGCACGGTATGCTGGTCGCTCTGGAAAGCACAGCCGACTACATCGGCTACTGGGATGCGGATCTGGCCACACCACTAGAGTCGATCCCCGAGTTCATCGCCTTGGCCGAGAGCAGCGGAGCCACCGTGGTGATCGGAGACCGGTCTTCTGCCCGTCGCGACTGGCGACGCGCACTGATCAGTCGGCTGTTCGCCTGGTTGGCTCGACGACGCCTGACCCGCCGGGTCACAGACACCCAGTGTGGGGCCAAGCTATTTCGCAACGACGACAGCACCCGTGCACTGTTCGCCGAGCCATTCGTTTCTCCGCTGGCGTTCGACGTCGAGATCCTCGCCCGCATGGGAAGCGGGGGACGACTGGAGGAGCTGCCGCTGCCTTACTGGCGCGACATCCCCGGATCGAGCATCACCATGGCCAAGGGTCTGCGCGCCTTTCGAGACCTCTGGCGCATTCCACAGCAAAGCAAATAGCCTCCGCCGTCCTGACCACGATGGGTTCTGTAAAATCCGGTGCTCTAGCGCTTCAGGACCGCTGCTGACGACGGTCCGAAGGGGGCCGGCGCACCGACGAGTCCAGCTGCGAGAGGATCATCCCGCCGATCATCAATCCGCACCCAGCCAGCGCCCGCATCTTCATCGACTCGCCGAGCAAGACCCAGCCCCCGAGCGCCGCAAAGACCGCTTCCAGGCTCATGATGATCGCCGCGTGTGTCGCCGAAGCCTCGCGCTGCGCGACGACCTGTAGTGTGTAGGCGACGCCAACTGACAGTACCCCGCCATAGAAAATCGGGAGCGCAGCCCCGCGCAGACCGGCGAGAGTGATCGTCTCCCAGCGCAACGCCGCGATCAGGCTGAGCAGGGAAACGGTCGCAAACTGGGTTACAGCCAGCCTCAGAGGATCGGAGCGGGGAGCTCGCCAACCAATCAGCAGCACGTGAACGGCGAAGAAAACCGCGCTCAGGGTAACCAGCAGATCCCCACGACCAATATCGAGGCCACCACTCACGCTCAGCAGATACATCCCGATCACGGCCAGCGCCACACCCAGCCAGGTCCGCCTCCCCGGCAAGTTGCCCCAGAGCAGACCGATCAGCGGGACGAACAACACGTAGAGCCCAGTGATGAAGCCGGCCTTACCGGCCGTCGTGCTGACGATGCCGATCTGCTGCAGCGAGGCACCGCAGAACAGCGCCACACCGGCGAGGATCCCTGGCGCGATGACCGCGCCCCCCGCTGGCCGAACTGGCCGCCGACACAAGAAAGCCAGCACCACCCCGACACCGAGTGCAAAGCGAACCGCGTTGAAGGTGAACGGCTCGACATGTTTCATCCCCGCCTTCTGAGCCACGAAAGCAAAGCCCCACAGCGCCGCAGTCAGCAGCAGCAGCGCATCCGCACGGAGTGTCCGTTGGCTCTCCATTACCGGCAACAGAGGAGCGGTGAGTGGCGGTTCCGGGGCTGGACGGAGCATTGACGGCCAACCGCCGAATTTGTGTTCACCGCCGAGTCCCTGAACATGTGGCCGCTAGCTTCTAGGCAGTGGGTTGCCCGGCTGCCAACTCGACGTCTCAAGCCCACCGAGGAGATCCAGCACCTCGTCGCGTGTCTCATGAATGATCAGCAACAGCAGGTCTCCAGGCCGGCACCAGGCCAGCGCCTGGCGCACTGCATCGAGGTCCCCCTCGGCTCGACCGATCACGCTCTCGGGCGCCCCTTGCTCGCGGAACTCCCGCGCCATCAACTCGGGCACCGATCCAGGCTCCCTCCCCCGCAGATACTTGCCCAGTTCCTTGATGATCACGCGATCCGGACGAGCTGCCCAGGTCTGGCGCGCAAGTTGTCGAATCGCCTCGTCGTCGCGATCCCCGGCCTGGCCAATCAAAATCAACCGCCGCTCTGCCTCCAGTGCGGCGGCCATCGACATCAATGCGCATACGCCATGCGGATTGTGGGCGAAATCGACCAGCGCGCGAACCCCACCGAGCTCGAACTGGTTGAGGCGACCAGGATTGTCTTCCGGCGTCGAGCGAAACCCGCACAAACCCGCACGCACATGCTCGGCGCTCAGCCCGAGCCGCCGGGCCAGATGAAGTGCGGCCAGCGCGTTGGAGACATTGTGCTGGGCGGCGCCACCCATGGCGATCGGGAGCTCGCCGACCCGGGCGATCGGCAATCCGTCGTAGGTCAAGGCGCCGTCCACCACATCGTCCATCCCGAACCAGTCGACCGGGCAGCCCAGCGCTCCACCAAGCTCCTTGAGCAACAGATCGTCTCTGTTCAACACCAGGTGCTCCGCCGCGCGATGCACGATCAGCTTGGTCTCGGCGAGCATCTTCAGATCGTGAATGCCAAACTCTCCGAGATGGTCCTCAGCGACGTTCAGCACGGCCGCAGCGTCTGACCGACGCACGGCTAACCCTCGGCGAAGCATCCCGCCGCGCGCTGTTTCCAGCACCGCGATGTCCACCCGAGGATCCCGCAGCACGGTCCTTGCGCCGCCGGGCCCCGAATAGTCGCCAGTGTCGAGTGTCTGGTCCCCGACCTTGATCCAGTCAGTCGAACTGACCCCCGGTGTGAGGCCGGCCGCCTCGACCATTGCGGCCAACAAACGCACCGTGGTGGTCTTGCCGTTGGTCCCGGTAACCTGACACAGCGGAACATCGGACAACTCGCTCCGAGGCACACGATCTGGCGGCGGCAGATCCTCCA
>CAZANL010000152.1:0-9120 GCA_964486115.1 uncultured Planctomycetota bacterium | reverse complement strand
CATCCCCTTTTTCCAGAGGATCGACACATTGGGATTCCGGTCCTTGTTCTGGAAGTAGAGCTCAAACAGGAAGCTGTCGTAGAACGGCGCAGGGTACTTGTTTGCCCCGTCGTAGAAGATGAAGATCGTGTCCATCTCACGGCTGTAGAATCCATGTTCGTTCACCGCCTGCGGACGCACCTTCTTGGCATAGCCCTCGTAGCTCGGTCTGACCGTGAAAATCGCGATGGACTTTCTCGGCAAATCACCCAACTTCCGAAAGCGTTTTGCCCCGCCCATCGAGCGTGAGTACTCGTAGAGGTCGTCCTTCTTGCGGCTGAAGAACCCTTTCATGTAGTCGTTGAGAGCGCCCTGAAAAAGCGCAAGTATCTGGGCTTCGTTCTCCACCGCCAGCTCGTCCTTGGTGTCCCCGCTCCGCTCCATGAACAGGTCGAAATGGGAACTGGTTCCCTTGAGAACACGCTTTCCCAGCACCTCCTCTATCGGCTTTGCCCGCTGCCTGATCGCATCGTACTTCGTCTGGGCGATCCACTGACCCCGATACTCGATCCTGCCCAGCGCCTTCTGAGAGGCTGCATGTTTGGGGTCTAGCTCGACGATTCGCAGCAGCACCTTGTGGCGACGACTCTCGAGTTTCTGCTCTTCGCACCAACCGGCAAGACTCCAGAGCGCCGTGACTTCTCCCTGGCCTTTTGCCCACCTGCTATCGAACGTGTCCAACAAGTTGACTTCGCTGTGCTTGTCGGAGCTGCCCTCGAGATGGGGGCTGTCGCCACCGAACATCGATATCCCAACGCCGGCCGCAATCATCAGGATAACCGCCACGCCAAGTGCGATCTGCCAGACATGTCCCATTGCGGGCTGGTGCTCGTCGGCCGGCATTATCCGTCGCGTGCGGCGTTTGGTCGTCTCGTCCCTGTTTCGCCGCTCGGTCTTGCCTTCCGGCTTACGACGCATCGTGGTGACTTCATCGCGCTTGCGTCGTTGAGTGGTCTTGCGCGAGGCTTCACGCTTCTTTTGGGGGAGGTCGGGCAGGGGTGCGTCGAGCCTTATTTCGTGCTTGGTCGTGCGAGCATCCAGGGTGACCACACTCGAGGGAGAGGGCGTGCTAAACGTTGGCACCTCAAGCAGCGACTTGCACTTGCCACACTTGATGGTTGAGCCAGTTGCGAACCCTGATACATCGAACTTCGAATCGCAACTGCCGCACTTGATGATTGCGACGGCCATCGGATCTCCACCAGCACGCCCCGTAAACGACCTTCACCTGCCGTGACACTAGTTTAAGCCCAGTACGCACCACCTGCAAGACCGCGCTGCAGAAGACCTACTTGTGATCGCTGGGCGCCACGGGCCGTTGAATGCGAAAAGCCATGTGCTTGTTCATCACACCAGCCCTACCGATGAACTTGGACCTGTTCTCGATCAGCAACGTGGCGGGAGCATCGGCAGACTGCGTCGTCTGAAGAACATCCCCCACCTCCAGTTCCAGCAAATCTTGTAGCTTGATACTGGTGTCCGCCAGCAAACAAACCACCTCGACCGGAGCTCCGGAGAGCGTGGCAGCCAGACGGACTCGGTCGTCCTCGTGTGTTGCGCGAACGTAGGCAAACCAGGCCTGCTGGCTGAAATCATTGATATTCGGCTCGATCACCATGAACGGAATGCAGATATTGACCATGCCCGAAGACTCACCCATCGTCAATTCGAAGCATATCAGCACGACCGGCTCGTTGGGAGCGACGATCTGCATCAACTGCGGGTTTGTTTCGTGACTGGCTACCCGGAAAGCGATCCCCTCTTGGATTGGCGTCCAGATCTCTGAGAGCTGCTCCAGGGCTCGGCCGAGGATGCCGCCAATAATACTCCACTCGATGTCGGTCAGCGGCCGGTCGACCACAACCGTGGATGCATCCTGTCCTCCGCCGAGCAGGCGGTCAATGATCGGGAAAACGATCGAGTGATTCAACTCCATCACCAACTCGCCCTCGAGCGGTGGCGCGTTGAGCAGATTGAAGCAGGTCGGGTTGGGCAGGGAGAGAATGAACTCGGAGTAGGTCAGCTGCTCGACGGACACGAGCTTGAGCTCGACAATCGTCCGCATATAGGCCGAGAGACTGGCGGAGAAGTTCCGTGCGAAGACCTCGTGTAGAGTCTCGATGGCGCGTAGCTGGTCCTTGCTGACCCGCTCTGGGCGCTTGAAGTCATACAGGTAGACCTCTTCGGTGGCCTGTACCTCCTCCTCGGCCAGGTCAAACTCGATCTCTCCCCCCTCGACCGCCTCGAGCAGGGCATTGACCTCGTCCTGATCCAGAACCTCCGACATCGACTCCCTTCCAAATAGCTACTTTTCCGTCGGCCCCCCCTCGTCGGGACCTCGATAGCGCAACCTGCTCCTTAACATATATTCGACATAGTAAGGATCAGACTTCAGCGCCTTGATCGTACGGCCTAGTTTAATGTTATCTCGCCGTAGCTGTCCAATCTCTTCTTTAAGGCCCTTCACCGTCTGCGCCATCTCCATATTCCGCTCGCGGGCGGGCAAGATGACGAACTGGAGCAGCGCCACGCTGGCCAGAATCAGGTAGCCGCTGACCGCGGCACGGCTCATCAGTCGCTCCAGGGGAATCCTCCCTGGCTACCAGCATAGACCGCCTTGGTGTCCAGCTCCTGCTCGATGCGAAGCAGCTGGTTGTATTTGGCCACCCGATCGGACCTGCAGCCGGAGCCCGTCTTGATCTGCCCTACTCCGGTTGCCACGGCGAGATCGGCAATCGTCACGTCCTCGGTTTCGCCGCTGCGGTGCGACATCACGCAATTGAATCCGGCAGTACGCGCCAGACGGATGCAGTCCAGGGTCTCGGTCAGAGTGCCGATCTGGTTGACCTTGATCAGGATCGCGTTGGCCGCTCGCTCGTCGATGCCTCGCTGAAGACGTTCGGTGTTGGTGACAAACAGGTCGTCACCCACCAGCTGAAGCTTGTTCCCCAAGGCCCGACCAAGCGCTTGCCAACCACTCCAATCATCCTCGTCCAAGGCATCTTCGATCGAGCGAATCGGATAGCGGTTGGCCAGTTCGCCGTAGAAACCGATCATCTCCTCCGAGTCGAGACTGCGCCCCTCGGCATCCAGCTGATAGGCCCCGTCACGGTAGACCTCCGAGGCGGCCACATCCAGGGTCAGGGCAATCTGGTTGCCGGCCTCGTAGCCCGCGAGCTCGATTGCTTCGAGAATCAGGTCGAGCGCCTCCGCGTTCGAGCCGAGATCTGGGGCAAATCCCCCTTCGTCGCCCACGGCGGTGGACAGACCCCGCTGGGAGAGCACCTTCTTCAATGAATGAAACGTCTCGATCCCCATCCTCAGCGCCTCACCAAAGCTCGGTGCACCGATTGGGGCGACCATGAATTCCTGGATGTCGACATTGTTGTCGGCGTGCGCGCCGCCGTTGAGGATATTCATCATCGGCACGGGCAGCAGGCAGGCCTGCTCCCCACCCAAATACCTGAACAGAGGCATGCCTGCCGCATTTGCGCCTGCGTGAGCCACCGCCAGAGAGACCCCGAGCAGTGCGTTTGCCCCCAGGCGCCCCTTGTCGGGTGTCCCGTCCAGGTCGATCAAGGACCGGTCGATTGCCTCCTGATCACACACCGAGCGTCCGATCAGCATCGGCCCGATCTGTTCACTGACATTCCGTACGGCTTGCTGAACTCCCTTACCCAGATACCGCTGGCCTCCGTCGCGCAGTTCGACCGCCTCGTGCTTGCCGGTGGAGGCACCGGAGGGCACTATCGCTCTCCCGCGGACACCTCCCGTCAACCCCACCTCGACCTCCACGGTCGGGTTTCCCCGTGAGTCCAGCACCTCCCGCCCTATGACCAACTCGATCTCCCTCGTCACTTCTGTGCTTCCTCCACCATCTCTTCCCACTCACTCAGTGTGATCTGTATTTCGCGCGCCTTGGATCCCTTGTGCGGCCCGAGAATGCTTCGCTCCTCCATGATATCGATCAGGCGGCTGGCACGCGTATAGCCGATCGAAAGTGCGCGCTGCAACAGAGAAGCCGATCCCCGGCTCTGCTCGAGTACGATCCGCACCGCTTCCGCAAATAGCGGATCCTCGTCCGCGGCGTCCATGCTGAGTTTGGGCCGCAAAAGCTCCTGGTGGAACTTCGGCTGCGCCTGTGCTGCGACGAACTTGACCACCCGGGCAACCTCCGCCTCGGAGAGGAATGCCCCCTGCGCCCGGATCAGCCCTTCGACCTCGGGCATGCGGACCAGCATGTCTCCCTTGCCCAACAGTTTGTCCGCACCGACACAGTCCAGAATGACCTTCGAGTCATGGCTCGAGTTGACGCGGAATGAGAGCCTGCAGGGCATGTTGGCCTTGATCAAGCCAGTCGCCACATCGACCGATGGGCGCTGCGTGGCCAAGATCAGGTGCAATCCCGCGGCGCGCGACTTCTGTGCCAGGCGCACGATGGTGCCTTCGATCGCCTTGCCCACCGTGAACATCAGGTCTGCCAGCTCGTCGACGATGATAACCACATAGGGCATTTTGCCCGGATAGGTCTCCTCGTCCTCTCCCGACTCGACCCAACGACGCTTACGCTCCTCGTCCTTGATGCTGCCGTAGGAAGAGATGTCACGACACCCGATCTGGCGGAAGATCCTATATCGCTTCTCCATCTCGGTGACCGCCCACTCCAGCACTCCGACCGCCTTCTCGGCGTCGGTCACCGTCGGGCAGATCAGGTGCGGGATATTGGCGAACGGCGCCAGCTCGACCTGCTTTGGATCGACCAGGATGAACTTCAATTCGTCCGGTTTTCGGTGGTAGAGCAGCGAGATGATGATCGAGTTGACGCAAATGGACTTGCCAGAGCCTGTCGTGCCCGCGATCAGCAGGTGGGGCATCGCAGAGAGATCGGTGCACATCGTGCAGCCATCGATCTCCTTGCCCAGGACCAGCGCGAGGTTCAACTTCTTACCCATCCCTTCTTCTAGAAGCTCTCGAAAGTGGACCAGTTGACGCGAATCGTTGGGGATTTCGACACCGAAGGTCCCCTTGCCCGGCAACGGAGCCACGATCCGCACGCTGGTCGCTTGCAGCGCCATGGCCAGGTCGTTAGCCAGCGCCGTCACCTTCGAGAGCTTGATCCCGACCCCCAGTTCGCACTCGAACTGCGCAATCGTCGGACCTTGCCTGATGTTGACCACCGTGACCTGGATGCCGAATTGCTCGAAAGAGGATTCCAGCAACTCTGCTTTCTCCTCGAGCGCCAGACTCTGCCGCCCTGCCCTGCGGGACGGTGACTCGTCCAGCAGAGTTACCGGAGGCAGCTGGTAAGGCCCATCCACCGGCACGGGTATGTCAAACCCCTTCTTCTTCTTGGCTGGCGCCTTCTTCTTCTTCTGCTCCAGCTTGGCCTTCGTCTTACGCTCTTCGGCGTCTTCCCGCCGCGCCTTTTCCTCCAGGAGCGAGCGCCTGCGCGCCTCCTCCTTTTCCCTCTGCAGCCGCTCACGGTCGACTTCGCGCTCAGCCGCAACCTCCGCCTCCCGAGCCTTTCGCTCAGCCTCCTGCTCCGCACGCCGTGCCACGCGCTCGGCCTTCTCCAGCTCCTGCCTCTCCCGCTGGGACTCCAGTTGCTTCTGACGCTCGGCACGTTCGACCTGCAGCTTCTCACGCAGCTGCGCCATACGCTCGCGTCGCTGGTCCCCCCACTGAACCAAGCCGCCTCTGGCCACACCAAAGCAGCGCCGGGCCCCCTGAACCAGCAGGGTCTCGGTGGCAAGCACCAGCGAGATTCCTCCCACCATCCCCGCCATCACGTACGTGCCCACACGGCCAAATTTCGCCTGCAGATAGAGCGCGGTGGCCTCGCCAACCGCTCCGCCATAGCCCGGCATCGCGCTACTCTCGGGTATCGGGCCGTGAAGGCTGATCAACACCGCCACGCAAACCAGAATCAGGCTGGACCCCGCGAGGCGAGCCCAGAGGTCGGGCAGCTCGATCCGCATGGCGAACAACACGGACCAGCAGAGCAACATCAGGACCAGAGCGTAGGCCCCGTATCCCAAGCTGAACAGCAATCGCTCGGAGAAATAAGCACCGACACGGCCGCACAGGTTGGACACCTTCTCGGTGGCGGGATAAACCAACTGCGCGGAATCGACGGGGACGTGGCTCCACAGCGCAATCAGCAGATAAAAAGCCACGCCGGCAAACAGCAGGGCCAAGATGTGACGGGTCTTGTCGTTTTCTTCCATTCTCACCACAGACGGGTAGCATAGAAACACCCCGGTGAGCTGGTCACGGAACTATATAATATGTCCAGACCAAAGGCAAGTTAGCCCGGAGGGCTATAGGATACCGCCGCATAGCTCACAGCCGAAGCTGTCTGCTGCTCTACGGTCGCATCGTAGCGCAACAAACTTCCACGCCCACCGCCCAGGCTCTTGAGCAGCGTGTAGATCGCCGGGTAGCCGCAGATATTGTGGTAGTTCCCGTCGGCCACCACGCACTCCCAAAAACCCTCGACATCACCGGCCTCGATCCGGCTGATAAGGCCGCGGTCGTGCGCTTCCGCCTCGGCCCGAAAGGTCCCATCCGCATCCCTCTCGTGGCCGAACTTGCGGCCGATATGCGAGAAGTCTACTCCCGCGACGAAAGCCGTTCGGCCAGGAAGTTCGCGAGCGGCGTCACTGAGCGCATCGATGAAGCTAACGACTCCAGCGTCAGATGATGGGCTGGTCCGGTCATGCACGTGCCGGTGAAGAGCCCCACAGAGGATCGGCACGATCATCGGCAGACGCTGCCACTGCCGGGCGATATACTGCAAGAAAACAACCTGGAACTCGATCGAGTGCTCGGACCGATGTGCAAACTCGTCTCGGAAGATGCTGTCTCCGCAGCGTCCATGAAGCAGATCGACGAACGGCTGATCCACCTGCAGCTGCCCCAGTGGGGTCTCGAACGCCTTCCGACTGACGATGTAGGGGTTGTCGGTCGTCGCGTAGTGCCCGATTCCAAGGATCACGACCCGATCGAAGGCCGGCGCCGCCGACAGCGCCTTGAAGGCGTATGCGCTGGTCTGGCCCCCGCAGCGCAAATCGATATGGGGTGCCAGGATTCCACGTAGGTCAACGTCGCCGCATTCGGGCAGCCCCGCAAAGAAACCGTCCAGTTCCGCCAACAGCCCCTCGGGATCTGCGCAATAGGAGCTGCCAGCGTGGGCGCTGGCCCGGACGGAGGCTCCCAGGAAGCAGCGCTTCAGCTCACTCAAGGCATCACGACTGCGCTGATTGTCGAGTAACAGTCGCTGATCCAGAAACTGCAGCAGCTGCTCCAGCAGATCCTCCGGGAAGATCTGCTGAAATCGCTCATCAAACGCGGCGCGAAGCTGCTCGGTATCCCGAGTCCCGTTGAGCAGGGTCATCATCCGATAGACCGGCAGCGGCGCGGGGTAGTCCTCCGACATCCGCACGATGTCACTGACGACCACGAACTGCTCCCCGTGATGATCGTAGGGAATCGCCTGCAACCCACTTCTGAGTTTGGGGTTACATCCCCTGGCAGACCTCACACCGGTTGACTTCCGAGACCGTTGCAGGGGGCTGACCGGAACGGCTACCTGCCGCGCCGTCCGAGCTTGGCTTTCAGCGTCAACTGCTCGTCATTGCGCAGGACCTTGAGCAAGACGACATCGCCCACTTTCTTGCCACGGATGACCCGGATCAGCTGCTGGATGCCAGAGATCTTCTTGCCATCGAAGTGGGTGATCACATCACCCGCCTTCACGCCGGCCTTGGCCGCAGCGGAGTCGGGCGTCACACCGCCCACGAGAAAGCCCTGCTCGCTCTGCTGCTCACCTCCTTGAACACCGAGGAACACTCCTCCACCTCGGTTGCCCCGCGGTCCGGACCGGCGTCTGGTCTGCGTGAACCCTGGCCGCTCCTGCACCACCTCCGCCAGGTAATACAGGGTGGCGAACGCGTAACGTCCGATCAACTCAACCTGGTCCTGGTTGATCAGCGGTACGTCGTCGGTGGGCCGATGATAGTCCTTGTGCAGGCCGGTAAAAAAGAACAGCACTGGGATGTTCTTCTCGTAGAAGCTCGTGTTGTCGGATGGCGCATAACCGGACTGACCGTAGGTGGCCTGGGTGCCCAGCCGATCATTGATCATCTTGACCAGGCTCGGCCAGAGTGGACTCGTGCCGACGCCATTGACCTGAAACTTCCCCGTCTTGCCGCGCCCAACCATGTCCAGGTTGATCATCGCGACGGTGTTTTCGAGCGGAAAGATCGGGTTCTTGACATAATAACGGCTGCCCACCAGCCCCCGCTCCTCGCCCGTGAACCCCATGAACAGAATGCTACGCCTGGGCCGAATACCAGCTCGCTGAAAAGCCTCAGCCAGTTCGAGAACGACCGAGGTGCCCGAGGCATTGTCGTCAGCGCCGTTGTGAATGCTGTTGCGGGCAGACCGGCCGCCGAGACTGCCGAAGTGACCGTAGCCCAGGTGGTCGTAGTGACCGCCGACCACGACGATCTCTTTCTTCAGCACCGGGTCGCTTCCCTCGAGCAGCCCCAGCACGTTGCGAGCAGTGATCCGGCTCTTTTTCAGGTCGGCGCTGACTTTGACCTTCAGGCCCAGGCCAAACGACTTCGGCGCCAGGTCCTTGTCGATGGCCCGCTGGGTCTTCAACAGATCCTTGCCGGCCGACTCGAACAGGCGGCGAGCGAGAGATTGCTTGATGTGTACTACCGGGATCTTCACCGAGGCGTCACCCTGCCCCCGATAACCAAACAGTTCATCCTTGGAATGGTTGTGCGGATCGTTGACTACCAACAAGGCAACTGCGCCACGCTCCTGCGCATTGCGAATCTTGGTCGTGAAGAACGCGTGACGCGTGTTACGCCGCCCCTGAAACGCCTCGCCGTCCTCCTTCTCACGCGGCTCGTGACGGTAGATCAGTACGATCTTGCCCTTGACGTCGAGCCCGGCGTAGTCGTCATAGTTCTGTTCCTTGGCTGTGATTCCATAACCGGCAAAGACCAGTTCACCCGTGGCCGATTTCGTGGCCGAATTCGTGCCCCACTTCGTGGCCGACTTAGTGGC
>CAZANL010000151.1:5879-9124 GCA_964486115.1 uncultured Planctomycetota bacterium | reverse complement strand
CCGGTAGTATCTCTGCGTTTGTCACGGTCTTGTCACAAAACCAGGCGCCATCAGAGTTTTCCCCGGCCCATCAGGGCCTGGATCCGTTCTTCCGTGGGGATTGCCGTGCGACCGCCGAGACCCTGACAGGAGAGCGCCGCGCAGGCGTTGGCATAGCTGAGCATTTGTTCGAGCGGCCAGTCGCGCAGCAAGGCGACGATGAACGCCCCGTGGAATACATCACCCGCCCCGGTGGTGTCGAGCACGTGATCTACCGCAAAACCGCTGGTTCGAATCAACTGGCCCTCGCAGATCGCCAGTGAGCCGCCCTGGCCCAGCGTCATCGAGACCAGCCGCTGGGGACCCCGAGAGAGTATACGAAGAGCTTTTTCCGGTTCGGGCACACCGGTGTATGCGCTGGGAAAACGCTGATTGCACAGCAGGTAGTCGACGTGGGACAGTAGCTCCGCGGTCCGAGCCAAGGGCTTCTCCGCATCCAGCACGACGGGTATCCCAGCTGCTCGGGCACTGCGCGCCGCCTGAATCGAACAGTCCAGCTGCTCGTGCCCATCCAGTAGCAGCACGCGCCCCGCCGTCACCAGTTCGGGCGAGTAATCCCCCAGCTCGAATTGCGTGCGAGCATCCCGGTGATAGAGGATGGTCCGCTCGCCCGAGCGCGTGTCGACGAAGATCATCGCTTGCTGGGTCGTCGCTCCCGGAATGACCTGGAGATGACTGACGTCGACCCCCTCGTCGATCAGGCTCTGTCTTGAAAACCCCCCCGGCTGGTCATCCCCGATCTTGCCCAGGTAGCAGGTGGACAGTCCCAGGCGCTGGCAGGTGACCAGCGCGGTGGCGACTTGCCCACCCGCACAGCGCACAAAGGGCTCATCGAGCGATAGCTTCTCGTCCGTCTCGGGTAAGCGTGGCACCCGCGCGAAGAGGTCGACGGCGTTGAGGCCCAGCCCGACGACATCGAAGACGCACATCGCCGGTCAGACGAGCAGACTGTCGGGGTTGAGACGCTGCAGCTCGGTCGGCACGAACAACCCGTTTTCCCGGATCACCTCACCATCGAAGCTGATCCTCCCACCGCCGTAATCCGGCCGCTGAATCATCACCATGTCCCAGTGAACATCGGAACGGTTGCCGTTGTCTGCCTCGTCATAGGCCGACCCCGGGGTGAAATGGAAGCTGCCGTCGATCTTCTCGTCGAACAGAATGTCCAGCATCGGCTCCTTGATCACGGGGTTGAACGCCAGGGAGAACTCGCCGACGTAACGCGCGCCCGGATCCGTATCCAGAATCTCGTTCAGCTTTTCGGTCTTGTCAGCGGTGGCCTCGACGATCTTTCCATTCTGGAAGACCAGCCGCACGTCCTTGAATGTGGTCCCGTGGTAGATCGTCGGCGCGTTGAACTGGATCACGCCCTCGACGGAGTCCTTGACCGGGCTGGTAAAGCACTCACCATCCGGCAGGTTGGCTTCCCCGGAACAGGGAATGACCGGTATGTCCGCGATCGAGAACCGCAGCTCGGTACCTGGCCCGGTGATCTCGACCTGCCTGGCCTGGCTCATCCGCTCGACCAGTGGTTCCTGCGCCTCGGCCATTCTGGGATAGTCGACCATCACCACGTCGAAGTAGAAGTCCTCGAACGACTCGGTGCTCATTGCGGCCTGCTGGGCCATCGACGGGTGTGGCCAGCGCATCACGACCCAGCGGGTATTCGGCACCCGGTAGTCGAAGTGTACCGGCGAGTACCACTCGCTCTGGTAGGACCGCATGCGGGCTCTGGGGACATCTGATAACTCGCTGATGTTATGGCAGCCACGAATACCCACGTAGCACTGGACCTGCTCCATGCGATACCGCTCGCATGTCCCGACCAGCCGCATGTTCTCGTCGTCACCGCCGCTGATGAGCTCGCGTAGTACCGCCTGATGCTTGAGGTCGACGATCGGCCGACCTCCACGATCCCGTACCGCGCGGATCAGCGCGATGACCATCTCTTGAGGAATGTCGTAGGCCTCGATCAGCACATTTTCGCCTGGTGTCACCTTTATCGAGTGCCCAGTGATCACCTGGGCCAGTTTTTTATATCGGGGATCCATATATGCTCCTCTTACTCAGGGGTGAAGAAGGCCAGAGTCTAGCATAGGATGGAACCGTGGACACTGCCACCGCACCCAACCGACCTTATATGCTCCAGGTCGGCCGATTTGAACTCCAGCGTATCCTCTCGGATCGGATGTTTCTTCCCCTGCCTCCGCTGCTGATCCTGGCGGCCATGGCGCTGCTCTATCTGCGAGCGAACTGGATCGACGGCATCCCGCTGGGAAAGCTGCTGATGCTAGGCCTGTTACTGATCCAGGCGCTGCTAGCTCCGCTTCTTGGAGGCGGACTGAGTCCGACCGCACCATCCCGACATCGGATCCAGGAGTTGCTGTTGCTGACCACGCGCGGACCCGGCAGCTATCTGGTCGGCATCTATCTGGCGCGAGTCCTGGTGCTGCTGACACTCGGACTCGTACCGCTGCCCGTCTGGCTGCTGGGCAGCGCACCCTTCCCCGACGCGGTGGTCGGGCTGGATTTCTGGCTCGTCGCGGTGTGCGGACCGTTCGTTTTCTGCGCCCTGGTGCTGTTCGCCGGGCAGGTCTCCCGCTCGGAGGTGCTCGGATTTCTGACGTACAGTGCCGTGCTGTGCGGCGTGGCGGTTTACCTGTGGGGCTTGAACGTGGCGCCGGAGCTGACGGAGATCCGCCCGCTGGTGCTGATCTTCCTTCTGTGGTTGACATGGGCCGGACTGCTCGGGGCGGGACACCACTTCGCGCTGACGCTGGCCGAGCGTTCGGGGCACCACCCGCCGGATGCAGTGCACCATGTGCTGGGGGGCGCTTCACGCAAGCTGGCGGCCACCTATCGGCGAATTCGTCCGGCCGCCTTCGATGATCCACTGCAGTACCTGCATCTGTTCCGGCCGCCCACCCCGCCCATCGGAATGGCCTGGCTGATCACGATCTGGTTGATATTCATCGCCCTGGTGCTGGATGCCGCCTTTGCCATTCTGCCCTATCGGTTGACCGAGGCCCCTCCCGAGGCGCTACAGGCGCACCTGTGGCTGGTCACCGCCTGCCTGATCGGGGCGCTGATGACCCCAGCGGCGCTGGGAATGGCCAGCTTCCATGGCCGGGAAGCGGTGCATGATTTGTTGCGCATGACACCCTACACAGACCGTGAGTACTACTGCTCCAGGGAGCGTGCCGTGA
>CAZANL010000151.1:0-5869 GCA_964486115.1 uncultured Planctomycetota bacterium | reverse complement strand
TGATGGCCCTCTCGCTACCCCTCTCACTGCTGCCTTTCTCTCTCCAGCTGGCCTTCACGACGCAGCTGGAGCCCGCCTGCAGACTGGGGCTGCTCTGTCTGGCGGGCCAGTTCATCTCGCTGGAGGTGTCCTTCATGTTCTGCCAGGTAAAGCGTCTGGGGGAAGGCCTGTTCTGGATCATGGTCAGCACGGCGCTGATATTCGGCCTGCTACCCGCACTGGGCAGACCCACCCTCGAGCCTGCGCTGCTATGGGCCCGAGCAACCCTTCCCGGACAGCCTGGCCCATCGCTGACGCTATCGCTGGCCTCGATGATCGCCGGTGGACTCCTGCTGGCGCGATACAACCGGCTGCGGTTCCGTCTTCCGACCGTGACGCCCGAGCACTGAGCGAGAGTCGCACCCCGGATCAGTCACGGTCAACACCCGGACTCCTGGCCGATCCGGGCGGCTACCAGGGCCGGAACGTGACGCTCTTGATCCGGATCTTTCGCAGCGGGGTGCCCGCCTCCGGTCCTCCCTTGGTCGGGAGCTTGTGGATCTTGTTGATGACCCACATACCCGCGACAACCTTGGCGAAGACGGTGTTGGTCGGCTGCGGGCCCGCCGGTTTTCTGAGATAGAAGAAAAAGTGGCTGCCTCCGGTCGAGGCATCCTCGGCGCCGGGCTCGGTCGATCGGGGTCGAGCCTCGCGCGAAGGCATCACCGGCTCCCCCATCGCGACCATTCCGGGCTCGGCGTCGATGTCGTTGGGCTCGGTCGGGATGGAGTAGAGTTCCTGGGCCGGACCATCACCGCGCTCTCCAGCCTGCGCCACCGCCACCGGCCACTGGGTCAGCTTGTGGAAACGTACGCCGTCGAAGGCGCCCGACCGTGCTCGATGAACGAAGTTGAACACCGTACCGAACGCCTCCTTGGCGAACAGCTTCAATTCCACCGTGCCCAGCTCGGTCTGTATCACCGCCGCCAGACGATCCTTCTCCTCACCTTCGACCACCACCGGCTTGACGGTCAAGATCACGGGCGCAGCCTCCACCAGGTGAGGCCGACCGTGAAAGTGAGTCATCAGCTCGTAGGTTCCGGCCTGTATCGCGGGCAATTCGAGTGTAAGGCTCAGCTTTCCCCTTGATTCGAGCAGGACCTCTCGGGGACCGATCGGCCGGGAACGGTTCGGGTAGTAGCGTTGCAAGGGGTGGATCTTGCCCAGGAACTTGACCTTCACATCGATCGATTTGGCATCCAGCCGCA
Organism: uncultured Planctomycetota bacterium; assembly: GCA_964486115.1. Classification (GTDB taxonomy): domain Bacteria; phylum Planctomycetota; class JACQVV01; order JACQVV01; family CAZANL01; genus CAZANL01. Next base: position 4,622 of record CAZANL010000151.1, on the reverse strand, counting down.
GGCCGGTCACCCGGCGATCCTGATCGCCATTGTTACGCAACTCGATATCGAGAGTCACCGTCTCGCCGATGTGGCACTCCAGCTTGTCCAGCATCGCCACCAGCTCGAGCGATTGGACCGCTGAGGTCTTTGCCCCTTGAGGGCTCGGGGCCTCTTGGCGGCACGCCGGCAGCAACATCGCGACCAAGGCCAGCCTGCCTAACACCCTCCAGCCATTTTTCATCAACGTCCCTCTTCCTCTGTCGCCGCCGCACCCGCGGGCAGCTGTCGGTACCAGTCTATCGTCTCGCGAAAACCCGTATCCGGGTCGATCCCGGGGTCGTACCCCAGGAGTCGTCGCGCCTTGTCGATGTTGGGGATCCGCAGCTGAATTTCATCCGCTCTGGCGGGGTCGTGAAGGATGGGCGCATCGCACCCGGTCAGCGCCACGACCCGCTCGGCGAGCTGCCTGACGGTCAAAGCAGCGTCTGGATGGCCCAGGTTGAAGATCTCGCCGACCGCCTCGGGGGCGACGGCGGCAGCCAGCAGACCGTCCAGCAGGTCGTCCACATGGCACCAGGCACGGACGGCCGAACCATCCCCGTTGATCCTCAGCGGCTGGCCAGCCAGGGCGCTGGTGATGAAGTTACGCAACGCGCCCTCACCCAGCTGCCCCGGGCCATAGATATTGAAGGGGCGAATGCTGACCACCGGCAGCTCGTAGCGCGCATGGTATGCGAAGCATAGATGTTCGGCCGCGAGCTTGCTGGCGCCGTAGGTCCAGCGGGTGGCCGTGGCCGGTCCCAGATTGCTCTGATCGTTCTCGGTCACGTTCTCCGCCATCGGCCCGTAGACCTCACTGGTGGAGAGATTGACGAAGCGCTGGACCGAGCGATCGAGTAACAGCTCGAGTAGATTCTGCGGCCCCACGAGGTTGACACGCATCGTCCGGACCGGCTGTTCGCTGTAGCTCGAGACACCAGCCATCGCTGCCAGATGGATCACCACATCGGGGCTGCCCAGGGCTGCGGCAAGAGCGCTCGGGTCCAGAACATCCCCCATGACGATCCGCAGGTTGGGGTGCTCGAACGGTCCGCTCAGGCGCAGGGTGTCGCGGCGACCACAGTCATAGACGGTCACCTGGTTGGTCTCGACGAGTCGGCGAACCAGGTGGCTGCCGATGAATCCGAGTCCTCCAGTGACGAAAACCTGCTTCCCCTCGAGGATCATTGGCTCACTATAGCACGACACCGATTGTTATACTCTCCGCGGTGCGAATCCTGCTGATCCACCCCCATGACATCTACAGTCACGTCGAGCCGTGGACTGTGCGAATCGAACATCTCGCACGGGAATTCACCGCTCGCGGTCACGACGTGAAGCTGGTCTATTTCCCACTCGATTTCACGCCAGAGGACCTACGCGCCCGGACACACCCCGATGGATACCAGACGATCCCGCTGTGTCGCTGGCGCAAGAAGCTACTGACCAACATCCGTCGGATGATCCCGCTGGCCCGCTGGGCGGATGTGGTGCACATCCAGAAATGCCACTCCTGGGCCACCGTACCGGCAATTTTCGGCGCCTACATCGCACGCAAGCCGCTGCACTACGATTGGGACGATTGGGAGCTGGCGATCTATCGCTACGATCCGCCGTCGGTCACGACCGGTTATTTCCTCTCGATGTTCGAAGGGCTGCTGCCGGGAATGGTCAACACGATCACGGTGGCCAGCGAAGCGCTGCGTCAGATGGCGTTGGCTCAGGGTTTTCCACGGGAGAATATCTTCGACGGTCACGTCGGGGCGGACACGCTGCGCTTTCATCCTGAGCATGATGGCCGGGAGCTTCGCCGTCAACTCGGCATCGACGCCAAGGTGGTGATGTATCTGGGCCAGCTACACGGAGCACAGTACGCCGAGCTGTTTGTGCTCGCAGCCCACTACCTGGCGCTGCACCGGCCCGAGCTGGAATGGCGCTTCGTCGTCGTCGGACACGGCGGTCGCTTTGCGGAGCTCCAGGAATTGACCCGGCAGCTCGGCCTGGCCGACCTGGTCACATTCAGCGGCGCCATCGAACATGTCAAGGTACCCAGGTACCTCGCAGCAGCCGACGTGGTCGTCGCCTGCTTCGAAGACAACGAACAACAGCGGACCAAGAGCCCGCTCAAGATCGCCGAGTACATGGCCTGCGGGACATCGCGCAAGCGGTCGAGCGCCTTGTCGACTGCCCTGAACTGGCGGCACGCCTGGGGGCTGCCGCCCGTCAGCGAGCCCTGGCCAGATACGACTGGCGAGTCACCGCATCCAACATGCTCGAGGCCTACCAGCGTGCGATCTGGGATCATCGCCGGACGGGAAGCGGGCCACTGGGACGGCTTACCACGTTCGTTCGCGGTAACCAGGACGTCGCGGGAATTCTCGACGGCGACCGGGTGTTCGCCGGTCCCGAGTCCGTCCAGCTGGACCTGACCGACCGCTGTAACAATGACTGCATCGGCTGCTGGCTGCATTCTCCGATGGTCCGGGAGGCCAACAGTCCCCCCTTGGCCGAGTTGCCCTACACCCTGGTGGACAAGTTGTTACGAGAGCTGGCCGCACTGGGAACCCGCCAAGTCTTCTTCTCCGGCGGTGGCGAGCCCACGATCCATCCACGCTGGATGGAGGCCGTCACGCTGGCCAAGCAGCTGGGAATGCGAGTGATCCTCAATACCCACTTCAACCTGCTCGAGGAGCCGCACCTGGACCAGCTTGCCCACTGCAAGATCGACCAGTTGATCGCCAGCGTATGGGCCGCGTCGGGGGAGGTCTACGCACGCACCCATCCCAACAAGCCGGCAGAGTCGTTCGACGCTCTCACCCGGAACCTACGCTATTTCTGTCAGATCAAGGCTCCGGAGACCCGAGTACGAGCCTACAACGTGATCAGTCCGGCCAACGTCCACGAGCTGGAGGCGATGGTGTCCTACGCGGCTGCGGTGGGCGCCGATGAGGTGGAGTTCGCCCCCACCGACACGATCCCGGGCAAAACGGATACCTTGCTGTTGAACCCGGGCCAGATCGCGGCGGCACTCGCTGCCTGTGAGCGACTGCGGGGGGTCGACCACCACAACAGCCGGGGCAACCGACTGACGCTGTACGAGCTGGACTGGTTCGTCGGACGACTCTCTGCGACCGAGGCGTCCCGTGGGATCTACGATCAAGCAACGATCAATCCGCGTGGCTGCTATGTCGGCTGGACCTTTGCCCGGATCCACGCCGACGGCAAGGTGGCGCCCTGCCTGAAGTGCCATCGATATCCGCTGGGAAACATCCGCGATGAGAGCTTCCACGAGATCTGGACCGGCCAGCGGCAGCAAAATTTTCGCTCGGTTGCCCGAGAGTTCCAGACGCACGATCCGTTCTTCCAGCTCGTCGGTAACGACCCCGAAGAACCGGTCGGTTGTTACAAATCCTGCGACGACCGAGGTCGCAACTGGGATGCGCAAAGCCGACTGGATTTTCTCAGCGGCCCCAAGCGCCTCCTGCTCAGGATGTCGAACCTGCGCGGCGGACTCTAGAGCTCTGACTGACGTTGATTCGTGCTCGAATCGGACCGGGACCCCTATACGAGAAGGGGCTGGAGCACCATGCTACGGTCCCCGCCCGGGTGCACGGGCGCCGGAAAAAATCCTCCGCCGTCGGGTTCTGAACGACTAACTGACCGCCGCGACCCGAGCTCGTGCCGGCTACCGTCCCGACAGATGACCTCGTGCCCGTATCTCGCCGCTGGCACTCAGCTGGACGGTCACGGCGCCAGAGGTGCCTGTCTCCCATAGCTTGATTCCCCTCGCGTGGAGCATTCGCCGCACCGAGGCATCGACACAGCCCCGCTTGCCACTACCACACACGATTCGCGGACCTGTCCGGTCGACCAGTTGAGCCAGGCCCCCTCCGCTCCTCGCCGGCGAAGGAAGTTGCAACAGATCTACACGCCCCACCACCGATGTCAGCCGCCGAAGGGCAGGCCCCTCGGCATCTCCGGTCAGCAGTGCCGACCGACCGGCCCAGCCCACACGTAACAGCAAGGAGGCCTCGTCGGCGGATCCACCGGTCTGCGGCGGCACAAGCACAGTCAATGAGGTGGCGCCGGAGCTGCGCCGATGAATCCCGGCACCGACAATTTCGAGGCGTGAGACTCGGCGGGATAAAGCTCGCACCAGCCATGGCCTCGCACGTGCAAAGCGTTCTCCTAACACCACCCGGTGAATCGGCATCGCCCGCGCGAGCGTCAGGACCCCGTTGCAATGCTGACTATCGGGGTGAGACAGCACCAGCCAATCGATCCGGGAGACGCCTCGCGAACGTAGCGCCGGTAGAATGGCGTTCCGAGCCCGTCCACCGCGAAATCTCGATCCACAGTCATAGAGTAGCGTCGCACCGTCAGGCAGATGCACGACCGCGGCCAGCCCCGGACCGACATCCAGCAGCTCGATCCGCAGTGGCCCGGTGGTCCTCGCAAAGCCCAGGACCAGAACGACTAATCCGACACACAGGACGGATCGCTTCCAGCGGCCGGAGAGCAGGACCCACAGTTGTGCGGCGTGAAACGTGCCGATCGACCAGGACGGACACCCCGGCGTGGACCACTGCCCGATCCTCAGC
>CAZANL010000150.1:2554-9145 GCA_964486115.1 uncultured Planctomycetota bacterium | reverse complement strand
CTCGGCCGACCGCCATGATCGTCATGCTGCTGAACAAGAACGGCAGCATCGCACCGAACAGCAATCCGACCATCACCTCCGGCTTGAGGATATCCAGTCCCCCACTCCCCAGATTCACGCTCATCGCGTAGGTATGGAACAGTGCCAGCGCAGTCAGCGCGGCCGAGCCGATTGCGAAGCCCTTGCCGATGGCAGCCGTCGTGTTGCCCGCGGCATCCAGGCTGTCGGTCCGCCTGCGCACCTCTTCCCCCGCGCCGCTCATCTCGGCAATGCCACCAGCGTTGTCGGCCACCGGCCCGTAAGCGTCCACGCCCAGAGAGATGCCCAGGGTGGCCAGCATTCCAACCGCGCTGATCGCGATCCCGTACAGACCCGCACACTTGTGACTGAGGAACACCGCGGCGCAGATCAGCAGCAGCGGCCAGGCGCAGGAAGCCATCCCCACCGCGATACCGTAGATGATATTGGTCGCCGCCCCGGTCTCACTTTGCAACGCGATATTCTTGGCATGTGGCTTATGCTCACTGGTGTAGTACTCGGTGATGTGACCGATTGCCAGCCCCAGCGCCAGACCCATGATGACCGAGAGCGGAACGCCCCACTTGATGTACCAGACAGGGTCCACCGCCGGGACGTCAGTGGCGACGATGTAGAATGGCCCGTCCACGCCAGAGACGTGGCAGACCCCCAGCACGGCGAAGACCAAAATGATGCTGGCCACCAGCAGCCCACGGAAGAGCGCCCAGTTCAGCTTCTTCTCGTCGTTGGTCGACACGAAGAAGGTGCCCACGATCGAGGCCAGCAGCCCCATCCCCGCAATGATCATCGGCAGGACGATGCCGACCGACTCGAAACCCGGCTTGATCCCTCTGAAGGTGTATCCGGCGTCGGCGAAGTTGACATACAGGAAGCCGAACGACATCGCGGCGATGATGCTACCCACATAGCTTTCGAACAGATCGGCGCCCATGCCGGCCACGTCACCCACATTGTCCCCCACATTGTCAGCGATCGTCGCGGGGTTGCGCGGATCGTCTTCGGGGATGCCGGCCTCTACCTTGCCGACCAGGTCCGCGCCCACATCGGCCGCCTTGGTGAAGATCCCGCCACCGACGCGGGCGAACAACGCAATCGAGCTGGCGCCAAGCGAAAACCCGAAGATCGGGTTCGGATTCTTGAACAGCAAGTAGAGAGCAATGATGCCGGACAACCCCAAGCTGGTCACGCAGAGCCCCATCACCGTTCCGCTGGAGAATGCGATCTTCAGCGCGTGTGACAGGCTGCTCTTGGCCGCCTCGGTCGTCTTGACTGCGCTCTTGGTAGCCACCGTCATCCCGACCCAACCGGCGATGGCGCTACACACCGCACCCAAGATGAACGAGATCGCGGTCCCGCCTCGCGCCACGCCATCGACCTGGGCCGGCATCAGACGATTGCCGTCGACGAAAACAAACAAGGCACCGGTTAGCGCTACGGCAAACACCGACAGAATGGTGTACTCGGTCTTTAGAAAAGCCCTCGCTCCCTCCTGAACAGCCTTCGCCAGTTCCTGCATCCTCTCTGTGCCCGAGGACTGCCTGCCGATGTAGATCATCAGGTACACCATGAAGGCCCCTGCCAACAGAGGACTTATCCCGGTGAGCATCTTGAGCAGCGTGTAGGTATCCATGACATTCCCGTCGTTTGGTTGGATGTTGTTGGAGCGCCTGAAAATGAAGGAACATAAAAAGGGGGGGAAGCGGAATTCTCAAGTCTAAAGGTGCAATTTCTAGGCCCGGCACGCAGGCGCCTGACGCCAGGCGCGGGCTTTCCGCAAGATGCCACCGACGCCTCCGGTGTGCGGCGGCCGTGGCCCGACAGAATTCCACCTCTGTCGAGCTGGGATAATATTGGATAAGCACCCGCAAAAAGGGCGCAATCTGGTCGTCTAGCAGCTCAGACGGTTCGTTAAAACGACGTGCCGGCGGCCAGTTCTTTGAGCTCTCGCTGCAGGGACCTGTTGGCTGTTTGTCTTGAAGCCTTGCTCAGCGGCACCCGGAACGTTTTTCGCAGACGCCTGAGGATTCGAGACGCACGATAGGCCTGCCGTTCGTGGATCGGAAGCCGATACATCGCTGGAACGAGATCCTGCCAGGCTTTTTGAGCCCGCGTGGCGTCCCGCATCACCCTGGCAAATCGAAGCCAGTCTTCAAAATAACGCTCACCAGCGGCGGCCAGGCCCAGCAGCGCCATCTGCGTGGGCGCGTCCTCGTGGCGCCCAATCCGTTCCTTTATTTGCTGTCGAAAGGACTTCCGGTCGGCCTGGACCTGACCCTCCAGCAACTCGTAGGTAGCCGCCACACGATCCAGCAGACCGACAACTTGCCACCAACGGGGCTCCCAGTCCGCCGGCTGAGTCCGCCCCGGGGCGATCTGCCGACCCATCTGGTCACGCAACCCGCGGAAAAGGGCGTGCATTGCAAACCCCGCGGTACTGCGAAGTTCATCCCGCAGCACGGTCGGCCTGAGATACATCTCGATCGGATGCCCGCTCATGATGTGCTGACTCAGCGCGTCCACCCGCGCCAACAGCCTACGAGCCGTTACCAGGTCCCCCCCCTCGATGACCGCTACCCGCGCCATCCTCATCAGGATTGCGCGCCGACCAAGACACGTCGGCGACCCGTGCTTGCGCTGGAACGCCCGATCGTTGGCTTCCAAGGCGAGCTCCAGGGCACTCTTGCCCCACTTGACCCGGACTCGTTCGCGCAGCCAGGGCAGCTGCCAGATCTTCTGATAGAACAGCTGGGCCTCGAAGGTGTGGATCAACTCCGATTCGGGCAAGTTCTTGCGCCCACGCTGAATAAAATCGATCCCGGCCAGAACCCAGCGCCATGCGTCGTCGGTGTTCGCCATCTCGACGGAGATATTATAGGACATGTTCCAGGCGTTGAAGACCCAGACGTCGGGGTTGGTTGGCTGCAGCTTGGAGAGAAGCTCGTAGACCGAGCGAAGCTCCCAGTACTCCCTGCTCTGCTGCAGTCCGTTGGCCTTGACCCACAAATAGTTGACCGCCAGCGGCCGAAAGCCAGCGAGCACGGACGTTCCGACGAAGGTGCTGGGATCCACCCCTTGCTTATTCCGCCCCGGGGTCATGCCGCGAGCCACGCGCTGGGCGCCCAGCCAGTTCGAGATCGGCCCGCAGAGCACCATCAGCACGAGGCCGATTCCCAGATATAGCCACTGTCGCCTGGTCAGCATGCGCATCACGCACGATCCACCTGGCGCAGGTGGAACGCCAGCAAGCCCAACAGCCCGAACAGCGAGCCGTAGATCGCCGCATAGCCTACCGTGTTGAGCATCAACATCATCGGAATCTGGATCCGGTCGAGCAAAAGATGCGACACGTCAAAGTGGGAAAAATCGGGGAAATACCTGCAGAATTCGAGCAGCGAGTCCTTGATCAGATGCATCGCGGGCGTCATCTGATCCGCCGCCCTGGCCACTTCGGCCGCATGATCGTGCTTCTGGCCATCACCGGTCAAGCTGAAGAACTCCAGTGGCGAGTGATGATGGGTGCCGAGTGACTCGGCAAAGGCTCGAATGATGTCGAGCATATTACCCAGCAGATAGATGAACAACGCCTGCACGATCGCCACCGGAGCAGTCAGCAGGGTCGAACCCGCCAAGGCCAACGCGGCGACCAGCAGCAGTTGGGCATAGAGGATACAGAACCCCTTGGCGAAGTTGACGCTGTAATGCGATCGAGCGCCATAGACGATCATGTTCGGAGCTGTGGCCGTGTACCGCAGACGCGGGTCGGCCCCGATCAATTCGACGTCCAGACTACCCTCGTCGCTCACCATCTCGGATGGCCCCTCGAACTGAACCGCCTGGCCCATCCGGCCGTAGCCAGCAACCCAGGGACTGGCTTTGCCGGTGGTCGGGTCGCGATAGCGAATCGCCACCTTGTAGATCCGGATGAACTGCTCGGGATCATGCGGAGCGACCTGATCGAGCCGCAGCTGGCCCGCCAGTGGGCCCACAGGCAGCTGCGTGCGGTCCAGAGCGCGAAAGCGAAAGGTCACGGGCTCACGCGCGTTGGGCTGTGGCCTCCCCAGTGATCTGCGCGAACCACTCCAGATCAGCTCCTCGGCCGAGATCGGAACTCGAGCGGCCAGCAGCCGCTCCTGGTCGACTTCGGACAACCCCCGCATGAAAAGAGGTAGCATCAGCACGCTCAGCCCGCAGATACCCAACACCAGCAACCCCAGCACCATGCCGACGCCGATGAAGCGCCCTATCAAATAGTGTGACCGGGCTAGCGGAGCAGCCAAAACACTGAAGATCCGGCGCTCAGCAATATCCTCCGGGACCGCAGAGGCGGCCAGAAAGACGGCGATCAACATGCCAAACAAGGTGGTTCCGCCAAAAGCGAAGGACTGGACCAGCTTCAGCCGGTGCTCCCCCTCATCGATCACCGGAAGGAAAAATGCCCCCGCGACCAAACCCAGACAGAAAAGCAACAGGACGATGAACACCTTGCGCCGGATCGATTCGGTCAGGGTCTGTCGAGCAATGGCCCAGATGCCAGACCAACTTCGGGGAATGATGAGTAATTCGAACAAGAAAGACGGCAGCAGGGCCAGTCGACTGGCGATGCTTCTCACTGATCCGCCTCTTCCTGCTGGGGCTCAGCCGCTGGACTGGCGGGCTGAGCATCGTCGGTTGGAAGCGCTGATCGCACGGTTCTGAGGAACAGCTCCTCGAGCGTCGTCCGAGGTGCACTGATGTCGAGCACCTTCTGCCCCGACGACTGCAGAGCCTCCAACAAGACCGCCTGCTGTCTCTCGTCTCCACTTCGCTCGACCAGCGCCTGGATCACCTCTCTGCTGCTCAGCAATTCGCTGATAGCACCCATCGTTCGAAGCCGGCCACGGTAGAGTATCGCCACTCGATTGCAGACATCTTCCACATCTGCCAGCAGGTGGGAGCAGAGAAAGATCGTCTTACCGGCATCACGCAGACTCAGGATGATATCCTTCACCTCACGGATCCCGATCGGGTCCATCCCGGAAGTCGGCTCGTCGAGAAACAACAGATCCGGGTCGTTGATCAAAGCCTGCGCCAGACCGATACGCCGACTCATACCCTTGGAGTACTCCTTCAGAGGCCGCTTGAGCGCGTCCTTCAAGCCGACTCGCTCGATCAGCTCACCGGCCCGCCGGCGCCGCTCCTTGCGTGGGATCTTGAACAGCCGGCCATAGAAGTCCAGCGTCTCCTCCGCGGTGAGATAGCGATACAGATAGCTCTCTTCGGGCAAGAAGCCGATGCGGGCGTTGGTCTCGACGTGACGCGGCGGCTTTCCCAGCACCGCCGCCGTCCCCGAGGAGGGAAAGATCAGTCCGAGTAACAGCTTGACCGTGGTGGTCTTGCCCGATCCATTGGGTCCGAGAAATCCGAAAACCTCTCCGCGCTCCACCTCGAGGTCCAGGCTGTCGAGCGCCGTCAGACGGGATCGACCCCAGAAATCGAGGTATCGCTTGGTCAGGCCACGGGTGCGGATCGCGGTCTCGGCTGAACTCAAGTGCTCTCTCCGGTTTTTGCCAAGCCCTCCAGAAGAATGCACAGGTCCTCGACCTGCAGCGGACGCCGGAGCAGCGTGTCAGACGAGGGCAACCCGTCCGGTAGCTCCTGGCCTTCATGAACCAGGTAGACCGGCCCCTGGCTCAGCTGGACCATTTCCTCGTAGAGCTCGCGCACCCCTGGCTCTCCGGGCAGCTGGGTAGAGAGGAACATCACGTCATAGCGACTAGACCGAGCCATCTCGAGCATCGTCGCCGAGTCACCAGCCAGGTCCCAGCTGCCGCCGTCCACCGCCTGCCTGAACTGAGCGATCGTATCGCCGTCCATCTCTCCCACAAGGACCTGAAGCTGCCGCATCAGCGCAAACTGCTGGGTCTCCGCACTGTCGTCGACCGCCGTCACGCTGCCCTCTCCAGCAGCGCGCTCGGACCGGGTCGGCAACTCGATCTCGAACGTCGTTCCCCGACCGATCTCAGAGCGAACCTCGATCTGCCCACCATGTTCTTCGACGATATGCTGCACCATGTAGAGCCCGAGTCCGGTCCCACCGCTCCCCTTCTGCTGCGTGAAGAAGGGATCGAAGATGTGTGGCAACTTCTCCGCCTCGATACCCACCCCACTGTCGGACACCTCCATCCGCACACTGTCCGCCGAGGAGGAACAGACCGCGATGCGCAGCTCACCGCCCTCGGACATCGCCTTGCGGGCATTGAGGATCAGGTTGAGCAACATATCCTGGATGAAGCTCTTGCGAGCATGCATTGGGGGAACGTCACTCAATTCGCGAATCACCTCGATCTCGTCGTGACGCAGCTGGGTTTCGATCAGTGAGAGCGTCGTCTCGACCACCGTATTGAGATCCATCTGCTCCCACTCGTCGGCTCCCCGGACGATGCCGAGCAGGGTCTCGATCAGAGTCACGGAACTCCGGGCGGTGGTCAGCGCAGAGCCGACCAGCTGCTCCTGGTAACGGGGAAACTGCTCGGCCAGCTGGGCTGTGCCATACAGCGAGGTCAGGAAGTTCTT
>CAZANL010000150.1:0-2544 GCA_964486115.1 uncultured Planctomycetota bacterium | reverse complement strand
CGTGCGTGATACCGGCGATGAGCAGACCCAGCGAGGCCAGCTTCTGCTGCTCCATCAACTCGCGCCGGAGCTTCTCGCGCACCGAGATGTCGGTCAAGCAGCCGATGACCTTGAGGTTCTCGGTCCCCGGAGCGTATATCCGGGCCAGCGCCAGCCGCCCACGAAACTGGCTGCCATCCTTGCGCCGACAAAGCAGCTCGCCCTCGTAGGACCCCTTCTCCTCGGTCTGATCGAGGACCATCTCGACCCTCGAGGGATCAGCCATCATCAACTCGAGACCGTGATCGCGAACATCCTCTGGCGAGTAGCCGAGTAGCCGGGTCAAGTGTCCCGTCCAGACGATGAAGGTGAGCGACTGATCCAGCGAGAAGACGCCAACCGGCGCCTCCTCGAGCACCACACGCAGCCGCTCCCGGGTAGCCTCCGCCTCGCGGCTCAGCTGGTCCTTCTCGATCAACTCACCAACCAGCCGCGCCACGCACGTCAGTAGCTGTAGATCGTCTCGGTCGAACGCGCCGACACGTGACAGACTGTCGAAATAGAGCGCTCCCAGTTGCTGGCTCTGACTACTGATCGGGACGCAGATCACCGACTTGACACGCTGTTCACCAAGACTCTGGCTACTGTCGAAAACTTCGCTCGCAGGCAGGTCGAGGGTCAAGATGCTCTGGCCCTTCTCCAGCGTTCGTCCGAGGATCGTCTGGCTAACCTCGAAAGGCTCGGAGCAGCCACGGTTATCGACCGAGGCCGCGATCTCGCAATTACTGCTGCTGCCGACCGTTAGCACAACGCACCCCCGGTCCGCCTGGTATGACTCGAGAATCAGCGAGAGGATCTTGAACAGCCGGTCATTGAGGGGGGAACCCTCCTGCAGCACGATTGCGATCTGATAAATCGAGGTCAGCGCACGCTTCAGCTGGCTGGGGGCCTGCTGCTGCTGCTGGAGAAGCTTGTGGAAGCTCCCAGTGGCGGAGTAGCGCTCGATGATGTCGCTGTCACCCTGCTGCCAGCGATCCTCGACGAGCACCGCATCGACCGGGATTGGCTGCGAGTCGGTCAGCCCCACACCGGTTGCCAGATACTGAATGGCGCTGTGGCCTACATGAATGACGTCGGAGTCGCGCAAGGTCTCTTTCTCGATCTGACGCCCATTGAGGAACGTGCCGTTGGAGCTACCCAGGTCTCGCACGATGTACCCCGCATCGTCGGCACAGACCTCGCAATGCTTGCCGGAAATTCCCGGATCGAGGATCTGTAAATCGGTGTTGACCCGCCGGCCGATGACAACGCGGGTGCGGCCGGACAAGCTGAGACTGTTCCCTGTCTCAGGCCCCTCCACCACCTTCAGCATGGGTGTCTGAGGGTCTGTCATTTGCTTGCCCCGTAGCCGCCCTCCCACAGGCTCTCTTCTTCCTGGTGCAATCGAGCTGCGTGGCGGGCCAGCACGAACAGGAGATCGGAGAGTCGATTGATGTAGTGCATCGCCTCCGGCCGAACCGGCTCGGCACGGTTGAGCGTCACCACCAGTCGCTCCACACGACGGCAGACCGTTCGCGCGAGGTGCAACCAGGAGCTGACCTTCCCTCCCCCGGGGAGGATGAACGACTTGAGTTCCCCCAAGCTCTCGTTGTACTTGTCGATCAACTGCTCCAGACCGATCACGTCGTCCTTGGTCGCGCGCCGCATTCCCTCGCGATGCTGGTCGGGAGGCGTCGCTAGCTGACTGCCCAGGTCGAACAACTCGTTCTGCAGTCGCAGTAGAAGCTGGGCCAGCGGATCCTCCGCCCCCTGGTAGCAGCGTGCCAGCCCCAGGCAGGCGCTGAGTTCGTCAATCGTGCCGAAGCACTCGACGCGAACGGAATCTTTTGGCACACGCACGCCACCGATTAGCCCGGTCTCTCCGTCGTCGCCCGAGCGTGTATAGACCCGATTGATGTTGATTGCCATGGTCTTGGATATATTACGTAGAGCGCCATGGAAAACAAAGAAGTCGCAGAGATGCTGGAGAACATCTCCAAGTTGCTCGCGCTACGGAAGGCGGAGCGGTCGAGGATCATCGGCTACCAACGGGCCGCACGAGCCGTCGAGCAGTTACCGGAGCGGGTGGAGCAAACCATCTCAGACGGACGCCTCCGGATTCGAGGCGTCGGCGAGACACTGATCGGTCAGATCATTGAACTGGTCGAGACGGGCCGCCTGCCCGAGTACGACGAGATGGTGGCCCAGACCCCGCTGGGACAGACCCGGCTGCTCGAGATTCCCGGGATCGGGCCGGGCAAGGCCCAGGTCCTGGCAGCCGAGGCCGGCATCGACAGCCTGGACAAGCTCGAGCAGGCAGCTCTCACAGGAGGCCTGAAGGGCATCAAGGGATTTGGTCAGAAAACGATCGACCGGATATTGGCCGGCATAGATCGGGTCCACAGCTTCTCCTGCCAGGTGCTGCTGGCCACCGCGGTCCCGCTAGCCGACAGACTGCTGGAGCTGCTCGCCGAGTGCCCGGCGGTGATTCGCTGTGAAATTGCAGGCAGCCTCCGACGCGGCTGC
>CAZANL010000149.1:3266-9164 GCA_964486115.1 uncultured Planctomycetota bacterium | reverse complement strand
TCCCGAGCCCGCTCGAGGTTGTCGCTCGCGATCAGCAGCGGCTGGTCTTCGATCTGGGTCAGCAGCTCCTCGACCAGCTCGATCTCCTCGGCGCTCGTTCGGTCGATCCAGTCCCGGCGGCCTTCGCCAGACATCCCATCAAGGGTCGAGAGCAGGTCACCCAGCAAACCCGATCGACTCCCGTCCAGCAGCTCAATCTGCCGCTCCAGGCAGCCAGTTCGCAGGCAGCCCTCGCGCAGTGACTCGACGCAGGAGACATGGTACCAGAGCTGATTCGGTCGCTCCGGGCCCTGCTCGATCCGCTCTATCTCTTGCAGTTCGTGGTCCACCTGCTTGCCCAGTAACTGCACCTGCAAACCCAGAGCCTGCCCGACGAGCTCCTCCCCTTCCCCCCGCTCGTCGAGGGCGAACCGGCTGATCTCGCGCCGCAGCCTCCGCAGGTCCCCTTCCAGGTGTCCGGCCGCGTCGGAGCCCACCTCGAGCATCAGTTCCAGCTGGTCCAACACGAGCAGCTTCGCCTGCAGCTGCGATGCCTGCTGCTCCTTCGAAATCCCGGTATCGCGTAGTAGTTCCTCTACCTGCTGCTCACAGTAGATCAGCCGCTGAGCCAGCAGCGCGTCGGCCTGCTGATTGCCGCGCACCTGCAGGCGCATCTGGTTGATCCCACTCAGCAGAGCGACCAGGACCTCGCCAGAGGCACCGCAGTGGTAGGTCTCGTCCAGCAACACCAGCCCCTGATCGAAGGCCACCCAACAGTCGTCGAACCCGCTCAGCTCCGAGAGGCCTGCCTGCCAGGTCTCGCAGCGCTCGGCATGTGGGATCACAGCAGCTCGTGAATGACGGAGAGGATCTCTGCGATCTCGGCCAGTCGGCCGACACCTTCCTCGCCGCATGCCAGCGCCCCCTCGTCCGGCTCGACGATTCGGTGACCGAATCCCCGCAGCCTCTCCAGGTTGTGCTGGACGGCCGGATGCTCGTACATCCGGCTGTTCATCGCGGGGGCAATCACCACCGGAGAAGTGACCGCTAGCATCGCGGTGCTCAGCAGATCATCGGCCAACCCACAGGCGAGCTTGGCTAGACAGTTAGCCGTTGCCGGCGCGACCACGGCCAGGTCGCACTCTCGCGCTGCCTCCAGGTGGGCAAAGTAACTATCTGCGGCAAAAAGCTCGCTGCAGACCGGATTGCCGGTGAGATTGTGAAAGGTCAGCGGCCCGACGAGCCGGGTCGCGGCTAGCGTCATCAGCACCTGGACCTCGGCTCCAGCCTTGACCAGTTCACGGGCCAGTTCACAGGCCCGGTAGGCCGCGATCGACCCGGTCACGCCAAGCAGGATCCGCCGTCCTTCGACTTTTCTCACCAGCCTATTTCCTTGTGTAGGATCTCGGACAACTCAGCTCGCGCGCGGTCCAGATCATCGTTGGTCACGATGTAATCGTACTGCTCGCGGTAAGTCATCTCATGCTCGGCCTGTGCCATTCGCAGTGAGATCGTACCCGCCGAGTCAGACTTGCGAGCCTCCAGCCGTTCCAGCAGGACCGCCATCTCGGGCGGCTGGATGAAGATGAACAGCGTTGAGAGTTCCTGCTGCATCACCTGCACAGCGCCTTGTACATCGATGTCGAGCAGTGGGGTCTTGCCCGTTGCCAACGCCTGCCCTATCGGCTCTCGCGGTGTCCCGTAGTAGTTGCCGTGGACCTTGGCGTACTCGAGGAAACCACGCTGCTCGCAGCGTGCGACAAACTCCTGCTCATCAATGAAATGATAATCGCAGCCATCCCGCTCGCCAGGACGAATCCTCCGCGTGGTGGCCGAGACCGACCAGAAAACCCTGGCGTCCTTCCGCAAGTCTGCCAGTAGCGAGGTCTTGCCCACCCCGGACGGACCCGAGATCACGACAAGTTTGGAGGGGGTCATTCGACGTTCTGCAGTTGCTCTTTGATCTTCTCCAGCAGACTTTTCAGTTCGATGCAGGCCCGACTGACCTCGGCGTCTCCGCTCTTGGCTCCCATCGTGTTCGCCTCGCGGAACAACTCCTGTGCCAGGAACTCCAGACGCCGGCCGATCTCACCCTCGGCAGCCAGCGTCTCATCGAACTGCTCCAGATGGCTACTGATCCGAGCAATTTCCTCCGAGATATCAACTCGCTCGGAGTAGACTGCGACCTCCCGCACCACGTCGGAATTCGACAGCTTGACCCCTTCATGATCGAGAAGTTCTCTGAGCTTGGTCATCAGTCGCTCGCGGTAACTCGATACCAGCTGAGGAACCCGATCGCTGATCCGGCTCATCACCTTACGGGTCGCCTCCAGATGCTTCTGCAGGTCCTCCCCGAGAAACCGGCCTTCGACGGCACGCATTTCGGAGAGCCTCTCCAGCGCCTGAAGGACCGTGCACTCGATCCGCGGCCAGGACTCCTCGACCGCCTCATCCGAGAGGTCCGAGGACTCGATCACGCCCGGCAGCTGAACCAGCGTGTCAGGATTGACCCCACCCCCGATGCCCAGCTCACTGAAAATTTGCCCCAGGTCGTCTCGGTACTGGCGCAGAGCCGACTTGTCCACCCGGAAGCCGCTGACCCGATCGGTCAACTCATGATGTAAGTTGAGGCTCACCGTGCCGCGCAGAACGACCTGTTTGATCGTCTTGATCAGCGGGGCCTCGAAGCAGGTCATCCCCGGCGGCAAGTTCAGCATGACCTTGAGGAAGCGATTGTTGAGCGATTTGAGCTCGACCGTCACACGGGCGCTCTCGTCCTCGTGGACGACTTTCGCGTATCCGGTCATGCTCTGCATGGCAAGCTCTGGCCTGAGCCCCTCTAGGGCTTCTTGTCCTCGGGGGTCTTCTTTTCGTCCTCGGCCGGTTTCTCCGGCGTGGTGACTTTCTTCTTCGCCTTTTCCTGGAACTGTTCCAGGCCATCAGGCCTCAACAACTTGGTATGCATCAGCGTACCGAGCAGCAGAAATGCCAGGGCCGTTCCAGCGATGATCTTGTCCAGGGTCTTTGCGGCCTTGACGCCAAAGACCGCTTCAGTGCTCGGGCCGCCGAAGGCGCCACCGAGTCCACCACCCCCCTCACCTCGACGCAGCAGGATCAGGCAGATCAGCATCACACCGAGAATGATGAAGAGTATGTTGAGGATATTGATTAGTAATCCCATCGTTCGCTATCTGACGGCCTGGGCGATGCCGAGAAAACTCTCTGCCTCGAGCGACGCCCCACCGATCAATCCTCCGTCTATGTCCTGTTGTTTGAGCAAACCAGCCGCATTGTCCGGCTTCATGCTGCCCCCATAGAGTATCCGGCTACGGCCTGCGATTCCATCACCGTATCGGTCTGCGAGCAACATACGAATCTGCTGGTGAATCTCCTGGGCCATTTCAGGTGTGGCGACCACGCCCGTGCCGATCGCCCAGACCGGCTCGTAGGCGAGCGTGACACGTGCCATGTCATCGGCCGAGACAACCTTCAACCCCGCGTTGACCTGCGTCGAGACCACGTGCTGCGCCTGGCCCGCCTCTCGCTCGGCAAGGCTCTCGCCGACACAGAGGATCGGATCCAGACCACCGGCCAGCGCGCTGCGAACCTTTTGGTTGATCTGCTGATCGGTCTCCCCGTTGTGCTGCCGACGCTCCGAATGGCCGAGAATGACCATCTGACAGCCGACTTCGGTCAGCATCCCAGGCGAGATCTCGCCCGTATGCGCACCACTCTCGGCCCAGTGCATGGTCTGCGCGCCAACCCGGATAGACGACCCCCGAAGACGCTCGCAGACTGCGTGAAGACAGACAAAAGGGGGACATACCGCGAGCTCGACACCGCTCGGGTCTGGAGTTCGGTTCAGTAAACCGTCCACCAGGCCAAGGGCGTTCCGCACGGTCATGTGCATCTTCCAGTTGCCGGCAATTAGCGGTATGCGCTGCATGGATCAGGGATTAGGTCTCTTGGGTTCATGCCCAGGAAGGCAGAAGACTATAACAAGAGGCCCGTTTTGTGAAACCCTTCTTGCTGCTAAAATCCCTCGGACAATGAAAGACTTCGCCTGGTGGCTCAACTACAACCGTGAACGTGCGGGCCTGAATCAAGCCCAACTCGCTGAGCGGGTCGGTCAATCGGGGTCCTACATTTCGATGCTGGAGTCTCGCCGCAAGCCCCCGCCTTCCGACGAGGTCGTCCGTAAGATCGCGCGAGCGCTGAACATCGAGGAAACCAAGCTCCTGGAGGTTGCCCATCTAGAGCGCACCCCGCCAGACATCCAGCGCAAGGTCCTCAGCCTTGACCGCATGCTCAAGCGGGAACGGAAGTCCCACAAGACCCTGGTCGATCGCCTCCTGCCTGCCGCGCTCTTTCCCATCTTCGGTTGCGACGGCCCACCGAACATGAGCCACCTGCCACTACCCGAAGAAACCCTGGAGCACCTCCAGCAGTTCGCAGCCGCGCTCTCCGGCGTGCGAGACTTCGAGTTGTTCAGCCAAGTCGCACTCAGCCTGTTCGAGGATCTCGATGATGGAGACAAGGAACTACTGCTCGACCTGTTAGGACACCTGTCAACCGATCCTCAGGGGCCGGACTTGCCGGCTGACGGGTCTGCCCAGTTACCGATCTTCCTCGACGTACCGCAGGAGCCTGTCGCGGAAGCGCTCACTGAGTCCACCGGGCACAAGGAGGTTGGCCCCCATGATTACTCCCCCACACGCTATTGCCTGATCATCAACGGCAACGAGATGCACCCTTTGATACAGCACGGCGACTACGTCATCGTAGACCAGGCATTGCGTCCGGGAAACGGCGACCAGGTCGCCATCCTGACCGACGGCGAAGGCCGAATCGCCCGATACCTCGAATTGGGGGACCGCATCGAGTTGGCACCACTGAACCCGCAGCATCCCCCTCTGGTCCTGATGCAGCAGGAAGAGGTGAGGCGCACGGTCCACGGCGTGGTCGTGCGGATCATCCGCGATCTAAAGTAGATGCCGCGGGCCATCGCCGCACTCTCGATCCTGCTCTCCTGCGCCGGGCTATTCGCCTGGGGCGGGCTGGGCCTGTGGTTGCCCACCGGACTGATGCTGATCGGCGGGCTACTGTTCGGAGGAGCAAGCACCCGGATAGGATTCGCCGTCGATAGCGAGCGTGCGGGCATCGGGCATTGGCTCGGCCTGGCCGGCGTCCTGCTCGTCGCCGCCTTCCTGCGCCTCTACGCGCTCGACACCTACCCTCACACGTTGGACTATGACAGCGTGCAAAACGGCTGGATCGGCTTGAAGCTGGTCGAGCAATTGCCAACCTACGAGCCGGTGCTCGAGCGCTGGGCCAGCGGGAACGAGACCGCCTTCATCTACGTCCTGGGCTTTTCGCTGAAGCTGTTCGGCCACACGCTCACCGCTTTGCGGCTGCCGGCCGCCGTGGCCGGCTTGTTGACTGTACTGGCAGTCTATCTTCTCGGCCGCGATCTGTTCTCGCGACAAGTCGGCCTGGCCGCGGCGTTTCTGCTGGCGCTCTCCCCCTGGCACACCTACATCTCCAGGATGGCCAAGCAGCCGATCCTCGTTCCGCTGATCGTCGCGCTCGTGCTGCTCTGCCTCGCCCGGGCCCTGCGTGCCAAGCGGTCACCAACCGCCTGGGTCTACTGCGTTGTGTGTGGACTGTTCGTGGGAGCCGGTCTGCACAGTTACGAGGCCTCACGAGTCCTGCCGCTGGCTGTCGCGGTCGCTCTGATCTGGGTCCGCCGGACCCAGGGATGCATCAAGCGCGGGTGGGCCGAGCTCGGTGTGATCGCAGTCTCGGCGACTGTCGTCGCCCTGCCCATCCTGGTCTTCGCCGCGCGCCACTGGGGCCTCTACATGGAGCACGTCGGTATCAACTCGATCTTCAACGAAGTGAGTGACAAGCGGTCGATGA
>CAZANL010000149.1:0-3256 GCA_964486115.1 uncultured Planctomycetota bacterium | reverse complement strand
GATGATGCCGCTGCTCGCGAACATCGTCGACACGCTCGGGTTCTTCCTGATCGGCCTGCCAGGCCAACCGGGAAAACACACTGGACTGCCCGCCGCGCTGATGGGATTGATGCCCCCGCTGTTTGTGTTCGGCCTGGTCGGACTCTGGGGCCACCGACGGTCCCAGCGGCTCGATCCCCACGGACGAGAGTTGCTGCTGGCGACTCTGGCGCTGATGGCCATCCCGTTCATGCTAGCCCGATTCCACATCTATTCCCCGCGGCGATACACCGGCACGCTGATCCCATTCTACCTTATGGCTGGCGGCGCGATTGTCGGCACAGGCCGAATGATCGCCCTTCGATGGGGCGCGGCCTGGCAGAAGTCGGTCGTGACGCTGGGAACCGTCGCAGCCTTGACCGTGGTTCCAGCGATCTTTCAAATGTTGACCTTGCCGAGAAAGAGCGTTCTCGACACATCCGATGTGCAGGTCCTCCGCTGGGCCCATCAACAGAGCGCTCGCCGGGAAGTCTATCTCGCCCCATCCCTTGTCCGGGCAGGATATCTCAGCGGTTTCTTCTTCGAACATCCCTCTTTGAGCGAACTCCCTACGGCCTGGCCCTTGCCCGGGGGACCGCTAGCAAAACAGATACTGCTCATCTCAACTGACGAACCTTGGTGGCCGGTGCTGGCCAGATTGTTCGATGCTCGCCGCCAGACAGTGCAGCTGAAGCTACCCAACGGAAAGTTGGCTCGACTCGTCGTCTATCAGATGGCTCCGGAGAAGATCCGCTCCCTCCGCTTCACGCCGGACAGGCTCCGACAGCCGTTCGTGGCCAGCCTGCTGGTGCCCCAGCCAGGCGTCTTCCGTTTTCGAGCCTCTGCCGACTCATCCATTCGAATCGGCCTCCAGCGTCTGCGGGTCAAGCACGCTGGGAACGAAAGGTCGGTCTGCCTCGCAACCGGCTTGCATCGCATCGAGTACTCCCCAGCCAGACCCGGCGAGATCATCGAGTGGCTTCCACCCGGAGCGAGCGGCTGGGAGCCACTTCCCGCCACACTGTGTTGGCGCTTGCCCCCCGGCAGCCTTCCACCAGCTCAGCCAACCCGCACGTTACGGGTCACCTTCCGCCAGACCAAGATGCTCCCGGTTCCCGTCGCTCCTCCCTACCACTACAACCGGGTCCTGCAGGACCTGGCCAAGAGCTCGGGCGGCTACTACATTCTCGATCTCGACCGCTACCTGCTCAAGCGCTGGCGCGGCGGGCCCCAGATACACATGGATCCGATACTGCGCCAGGCGGACGGCCACCCCTTCCAGTACCGACAGAGATACGAAGCTGATCGGCCCAAGGAGTTCAGCCTGTCGGTGGCCGAGGGGATCTACCTGCTGCAGCGCCGAGAAAAAACGATCCACCGCTTCGACCGCAACGGCTCACGGCTCGGGACCCTGGCCGGACCGTTCGTCACACCTGTCGATCTGGCCGCGACCAAGGCGGCGATCTTGGTGGCAGATCCCGGCCAGCAGGCTCTGTTATCCTGCGACCCTGCAGGCAAGCGCGAGGCGCGGACACTCGTCAGAGACATACGTCCAGTGGCCGTGGCCGCCCTCGAAGGACGAATCGCCTACCTCGACCAGCGACGCCACCAACTCGTCGTCTGCGGGCCAAACGGCGCGACCCGCCGCACTATCCAGCTCGGGCGGGTCGCCCGCCGAATGCGACTGTCGCTGGCAAGCAATGGCCAGATGGTCCTCTGCGACCCGGACAAGAACCGCGTCCTGCTGTTCGGCGCCAACGGGGATTTGCTGGCCCCCGGGAGCGACCCTCTCGCACTCACGCCATGGTTGACTCGTGTCGAGGAGCAGCCCGCCGCCGCCCATTTCGACAGTCGGACCAAACAGCTGACGATTCTCGGCTTACACGGAAAGCTGCTACAGTTCGATCAGCTGGTCCCCCCTGACCATCGTGCGGGGCTGACACTACGAAGCGTCGACGCGCAGAGCAACCTGAACAAGACCGCCCATGCCGACTTCGGAGCGGGCCTGGTGATCGACGGTGGCCTGCATCCGGCTTTCTGTCGCTGGCGGTTCACCATCGAACCCGAGGGAACATACGAGGTCTGGGCTTACTACGCCGTCGACGACGAGCGACCGTTGACGCTCACCGTCGACGGCAAGGTGCGAGCCCAGGGACTGATACAACTCACTGGTGGGTACACCGTTCGCGACCTGCGCTGGCACCTGCTCGGCAAGGTCAGGCTCGACCGGGGACATCATACACTCGAGCTGACGACCGAGTCGCTGTTCCCCCACCTGGCCCGTGTACGCCTGGTGCGCCAGTAGCGCCCACCGATCCCGGCCTCAGGCCGCGACTAGATCATCCCCTGATCGCGAAAAAACTCGGCAAAAGGACTGATCGGCCCGCCGTCCACAGACCGCTCGCAGTGACAGTCCTGATTCGATTCACCGCAGGAGGCGCACAGACCGGCGCAGTCGACGCGGCAGGTCTGCTTCATCGGCACCTCGAGTAGCACCGCATCGTGAATGCTAGGTCCCAGGTCGATCCGCAGGCCATCGTAGTAGGACAGACCGAGATCAGCATCCTCCAGTTCGAGCATCTGCTGGTAGACCACTCGCTCGGGCCTGGGCAGGAAATAGTGTTCGAATCGCGCCTCGATCGGCTGGGCATACTCGGTCAAGCATCGATGGCAGGTCAGCCGCAATACCGTGCGGACTTCACCCTTGGCCGTGATCTGGCGCCCTGATTTCGAGAGAATCACCCTGGCCGAGATCGACTCGCTGAACGCGAAGTCCTCGGTGAACTTCAGGGCCTGGGGCAGGATGCTGTCCTCGAGAACCTTGCCCTGAGTCGGCAGATCCTGGATGCTGACTTCCATGGGTCAGACCCTTGCAGACAGACTTACCCCACGATGTCGTCGGGGTGTGAAGAGGCGGGCTAGTGACTCTGTTGGTACTTACGAATCGCCTTCAGACGCTGCTTCTCCTGACGACGGCGTTTTTCGCTCGGCTTGTCATAAAACGTGTGCCGCTTCAACTCGCTGAAGATGCCTTCGTTATTACACATCCGCTTGAACCGGCGTAGCGCCTTGTCGAGTGATTCGTTCTGTGCGATCTTGATCTTTGCCATTCTTCTCCTTTTGAAGCGGTAGATATTAGAGAGGACCTACGTCTTTTGCAACCTTCTTTCTGGCAACGAAAAAAGTCCTTCGTCCGCAGCACGAATGCCCCTGAATGGGCCCTCAGCTGTGACGTTGC
>CAZANL010000148.1:3652-9169 GCA_964486115.1 uncultured Planctomycetota bacterium | reverse complement strand
CCAGCTCAGCCGGTTTCTCGTTCTTCGGTTCCACCAGCTGCTGAAACAGGATCTGAACGAGCTTCAAGGCTACGCGAATCGTGTTCCCATCGCCCAGTGCTTCACAGGCGGCGACCTTCCGCCCTTGTGTCCAGAGTTGTTGATAGGCCCTGATCGAGTCCTTCTCTCCGGCCCAGCTAACAAATGGAAGCAGACAGATCAACAGGCCGAACAGGATGACTTGCGTTGACACACGGTACATGGACATTTCCTCTGCAAATACTCTATGTGGAGGTGGCCGCCCCGGGGCGCTGGACACTACCCTAAACGGGCGCTCCTGACAAGTGATTTATCGGCTCAAATAGGCGCCCCAGACATAGCCCACGTAGTGCTTTCCGCCAATTTCCACCCGAATGGAGGTCCACTTGTCACGCCGCCCCAGGACCTGGACTTCCTGACCTTTTTTCAGCGTGACCAGAACCTTGTGACGGGAACCCGGACCGGCCCTGAGGTTCAGCGCAGACGCACTAACACGAGCCAGATCCCCGCGCCAGCGATACGCCTTGGACACCGTGATACGGCGCCAGTCGCTGGCCCCCTGATTGCCCACGCCATCGGTGACCTTCACGCGCCAGCGATAGGACCGTCCCGGCGTCAGCTTACCCTCCAAGCGATGCGATGTCGCCTGGCCCAGCTTGCTGGACTGCCAGAGGATGTGGCCACTGGTGGTTGCCAACTCGACCCGGGCAACACTGCCCCGACGCTCACTGCTCTGCCATCGAAAGGTCGGATTCCGTACGATCTCCAGCCCCTCGCCAGGCGAGGTGAGCGTCACTGCGGGCGGGACCAGGTCGATACGCAGTTCCTGCCAACCCAGCACCAGCTGCCGGCCTGCCGGCCCGAAGACGGTAACCCGCCAGTAGAACGGAATGCCGGCTGGCAACTTCAGGCGGACCCTTCGCCAGCTCTGGCCGCCGATTACTTTCTCGCTGTCGAACAACAATCCGTCAACGACCTGCCGATTCTGATCCACCTCCAACCGATAGCTCTTCTGCCACCCGGCAGGGGCGGCCAGCAGCTGCCAGCGCAGTGGCACAGTCACCGTGCTGTCCTTGGCCAGCCGGACCTGCTGACGCCCGAGAACAGCCCCCCCAGCGACTCCGGGACCGGGGACCAGGATCGGTCCACCCCGCATCGGGACCTTCTTGGGGTTGACGACGACATGGAAGTGGTCGTCATGTCGAGGCCACTTCGTCACGCCTTTCTGATGAGCGATGACGTAGCTGTGGTTGTAAAGGATCTGCTCCGCACCAAACTGGAAGAAGAGCCGGGCCAGCTCCAGCGTCTGTTTCTGATCCTCGAACTTGACGTGACAGATGTTGGTTCCGCGGGTGAACACATCCACCGCCAAGCCGTCCCGGTGGGTCTTGTGAGGTGGAAACGCTGACCCATCCTTCTTGCTGATGTCACCGATGCGCAGGATCGGACGCCGGGGATAGAGCCGACGCCATTCACGCGCAACAAGAACCAGCATGCGGATCATCTCGGGCCGGCCCCAGTGTCGTCCGGTGTTCCGGCCCGTGGTGAGGACGTAATCTCCGGCGTGCGACTCAGGCAACGACACGAAGTCGGTCCTCGCCTTCCCGTCCGCTCCGGCTGTGCCGGTCAGGAGCAGCAGCACCACTAACCTGGCCAGCAAGGCGCGGACTCGCTGCCCTACCAGGTCACGGACGCCACGGAACTGGTCCAGCGACATGGCCTTGGGGTCGGGGATCTGCCAGTCCTCGCACAATTCGGCCTCGACAGCCGGACAGCGATCTCCACAGCCCATCGTCACGACGGCCGCAAACGGTTCAGCCGTCAGCTCTTCGATCGACTTCGAGGCGTGGGTTGACAGATCGTATCCCAGCTCGCGCATCACACCGATCGCGGTGGCGTTGACCTCGCCAGATGGATCGGATCCCGCGCTGAAGGCCTCGACTTCAGCGCCTCCCTGCATCCGCGCAAACGCCTCGGCCATCTGGCTGCGGCAGGCATTCTCGACGCACACAAACAACACCCGCTTGCTGGGGGACATGCCGGAGCTTATCATTCGGCACGTTCATGGGAACCGAAAAGTGCGCTCGCGGCTGGGACCTGGCGAACTTCTTGCCGCTGCTCGCAGCGCTCCTGGCCCAGTACTGGGCAGCCGCCCATCCCACGGCTGTCGAGGCCTACTGGAGTTCGGCCTACCCGCTGATCGACCTCTGCTTGAGCACGCTGGCCCTGCTCCTCCCAGTCTCCCCCACCGAAGTGTGCCTGCTGCTGTTGATACTTGGAATCTGCTGGCTACTGGCTCGAGGTTTTCGCTCGCGACACCTGGGCCCGCTGCGACTGGTATGGCGAGGAGTGTGCCGGAGTGCGCTCCTCTGCGGCCTGCTGGCGCTCTGGTTCCTCGCCGGCTGGGGGCTGAACTATCGACGTCCTCCCATCACCCAGCGCTGGCATCTCGCGGTTGAACAGGTCGATGAGACCCGGGTCCGAAAACTCGCGGCGGAGGCCGTCCTCCTGGCCAATACCGGCCCCATCACCGAGCCCAGCGAACCCTGGGACCTGGCACAGGACGCCAGCCGGCTAGCATCCCTGGTCCGATCGGTCTGCCACCAAATGGACGGCCCGCCGCCGTTGCTCTCCGTGGCGGTGCGAATACCCGTGGCCTGGAGACTGCTGGAGTGGCTGGGCATCGACGGCTTGACCAGCCCGTTCTTTCATGAGGTGTTGCTCAACCCACAACAGGGCTCCCGAGTCCGTAACGCAGTGCTGGCCCACGAGCTGGCCCACGCGTGCGGCTACGCCCGAGAAGACGCGGCCTCGCTGGTTGGACTGCTGGCTTGCAAACGAAGTCCGAATCCGGCAGACCGCTACGCCTACGCGCTCTTCGTGATGATGCACCTGTGGAAAGTTCCCCTCGCCGATGGGCGCAAGGCGCTGGAACATCTCGCACCCGGGCCACGCCGGGACCTGGAGGCGGAGTGGGCCCGCCTGAAAGCCCGACGCAGTCCGCTGACCCGGGCCCAAAGCGCACTCAACGACTTCTACTTGAGGTCGGCAGGGGACCCGCATGGCACCGACAGCTATTCTCGTGTTATCATCTTGTTGGCCGCTCACCGACACTGTCCCAGTCTCAGGAGAGACCGATGACTAGATTGCTCCTGTCCCTGGTCCTGCTGGTCGCATGGGCCGTCCCCAGCCATTCCAACATTCCCTGGCGTGCCGAATACGATGCGGCCCTCGATGAAGCCAAGCGGCGCAATGTACCGATCCTCGTGGTCATGGAGAAAGACGGGGCCACCAGCTCCGCCGCACGAGGCTTGAGCAGGCTACTGCAGAAGATGGTCGTCACGCTGCCGGCCCACCAGGAGATGACCCACGGCACCCATAAACTCAAGGTTCGAGACCGGGAGACCGGCCGGATCGTCGAGCGGGACATGTGCGCCCTTTACCGCACCGTACAGTGCGACGAACACAGCAAGATCTACCTGCGACTCTGGCAGATGGGCGGCGAATTCTCCAAGACATCCACCGTGCCGGCCTGCTTTCTGCTCGATTCGGATGGAGAGATCCTGGCCAGCCCGAAGAACATCGATGCCCAGGAGTCAGGCTCTCTCAAGGCGGCAATCGACCGAGCACAAAAGAAGCTCGGCAAAGGGCTCGACACCCGAACCTACACTGCCGTGCAGCAGACCGTCGACAGGGCGATGGCCAGCGCCCAGAAGGGACTGGCCAAGAAGGGGATTGCCTCGATCCGCACCTGGATCCAACGCTTCGAGAAGTTGAAACTCAAGAGTATGGTGGTCGGCCTGCGCAGCGATCTCGAAGAGATCGACATGCAGGGCCACCTGCTGCTCGACCAGGCGAGTCAGGAGAGCAACCCGACGCGGAAAAAGCAGCTGCTCCTACGGGTCAAGACTCAGTTCGAGGGACTCGACTCATCGAAGCAAGCAGACAAGGCCCTTCAGGGGCTACGGTAACTCACGTCCCGGGTCGCCAAGGCTGTCCCGTGGTCATGCGAAGCTTGATGAATGAGCAGGCGGTGCCCCCAGGACCACCCGTCTACTTCTGTTTGATCTGTTTGGCGAGCGTGAGAATCTCGCGATAGACCGTTCCACTGCCAACTTGGCGGTAGCCGGCTTCGAAGCCCTCCCGGAACTCCTGCTGGTCACGGCTCGACAGTCGCAAGATGTAACCCTTGACGAAGCGTGCCGGTTCACGCCTCGGCGTAGTATTGCGACGGACTTCTCGACCGTAGTACTCACCAAACTCGTAGAGCACTGAATACCAGGCAGTATAGAACAGGGTCTTGCCCCCCTGGTTGTACTGGGTAATGAATGCCCGACGGAAACTAGCGATCTGCCCCATCTTGGCGTAGAGCACCTTGATGATCAGAAAGTCGGTCAGTTCGTGAATCGAGCGCCGCTTGCTCTTCAGATCTCGGGCCCAGCGCCGCCCGAGCGCCGTGAAGTCATCGCCGCCGGCGATGATGACCGTGGCCAGACCAAACGCCTTGCTACGCAGACCGACCGCGCGAATCTTGTAGGTCCCCGGTACGGTCCCCGCCTGGAACACACCCCGCGCATCGATCGATCCTCCCTGCGCCGTCCACACCGGCTCGAACTTGACTTCTCGCCCGGCAGCGTCCCGACCTTGCGCCCGAAAGGGCTGCTTCTCGCCTGGCTTGAGACGCACCGTCAGCGGAAACACGTCGAGCCTGACCGCCTTTCCAACCGACACGTCGACCCAGGCCGTGCTGACCCCTTTGCCATACCGAACCGTGACCCGATCCCGCCCAGGTTTGACCGGCGCCGTATACAGCGCCCCGGTAAATGAGCCGTGCTCGGCCGCGAAACGGAAATCTTGCTGGTCGGCCCAGAGTGGTTTGCCCCCCTTCTCCAAGGTGGCCTTGAACCGAACCGTTTCACCGGGCTGCAGACGAACCTGACCCGGCGCCAGCAAGATCTTGAAAGCGGGATCCCCGACAATCTGGACATCTGCGCGTCCACGCGGACGACCAGAATCGAGCAGCGCTTCGATTCGGTACCATCCCGGCCTGACACCCGCGGTGAACACACCCCGCCGGTCTACCGTCCCGCCGGTCGCTCGCCACTTGGGCTGCCATGCCAGGGGTTCGCCGTCGACATCATAGGCCAACGCCTTGAACAGTTGAGTCTGACCCGCCTTGAGCTGGACACGCCCGGGTGCGATGACGATGCGGAAGATCTTTGGAGGCCGGACGACGACGACGGCCTTGCTCGTAGCTCGCTGCTTGAACCGGATCTCCACGGTGTAGCGCCCCGGCTGCTTCGGCGCGACGAAGACATTGCCCTCGAAACGCCCCTTGCTGGACAGGTAGGTGTATTCGCGTGGTCGACTCCACAGCAGCTGTCCCCCTCGAAACAAGGCGGGCATGAAGGTGATTCGGCCGCCGGGATCCACCGTCTCTGTCTTCGGCTGAAGGCGGATCTGATACGGGTAGGAGACCTCGACTCGTGCACTGGCGGA
>CAZANL010000148.1:0-3642 GCA_964486115.1 uncultured Planctomycetota bacterium | reverse complement strand
TGGTGTGCTGAAACCCGGTACAGGCCGCTGCGCTTCGCCGCCGTGAAGACCCCCTCGTCCGTGATCTGACCACCCGTGGCACGCCATCGGATCGTGCCGGACAGCCGACTGCCCCGGGCGTCCAACAACCGAGCCTTGAAATGGACCCGCTGCTCCGGCTTCAGCGCCACGGACGTCGGAGAAATCACCACACGCGCAGCCGAAGCCGGGCTGACGACCACCTCGGCATGCCCGACAAACTTCCCCTTGCCCTTGTATGTCGCGCTGATCCTGTAGGTTCCGGCGAGTCGCGGCGCGGTGTAGGAGTTCTTGGCCAACTGGCCACCATCGGCCCTCCAGACAAACTCCCAAGGCAGGGTCCAGATCTTCTCGGACGCGCGCCACAGACTGGCGCTGAAGGCCACCGTCTGCCCCGGCCGTGCAGCGAGCCTGGCCGGCGTCACCACGAGCGTCACCGGCTCCGTGTTGCGGGGCTTTGCCTGAGATCGGGGCTTGCCCTGCCCACCAGGCTGAGCTGGCGAAGTGAGCTTGCCTTGCGCACCCGGCTTAGCGGGCGCACCGGGCTTGCCTGACGGGCTGGGCCGTGACCGAGCAGCCGGCTCGGGCCGGGGGGGCCGCGTGATCAGAATCGGCACCTGGGCTGTCTTGCCGCTCGGCTGGTCCCGGACGGCTAGCTGGAAGGTGCCCACCTTGACCCCCGCGGTAAACCGCCCCGCCGCCACCTTCCCGCCAGTCGCGGACCAGACAGCCTGGACCGGCACGACCCCACCACTGGCATCCCGACCGGTCACGGTGAACTGCCGACTCTGTCCCGGCTGTAACTCGGCTGCTGACGGCTGGATCACGAGCTGTGCCAGGGGAATCTTGACGATCACCAGCGCAGTGCCTGTGGCCTTGTGCGAACGATGCCGAATTCGAATCTGAACCCGTGCTGAACGTTCTGGCGCAGTGAAGACGTTGGATGAAAAGCTACCGGACGACGCGCTGAACTCGTATTCCCAGGGCCAGGTCTTGATCGGTTGCCCAGAGCTGGTCAACACGGGAGTGAAACTGATACGCTGGCCAGGCTTCACGGTCGCCCTAGACGGCTCGATGCGAATTGCCAGGCGAGTGCCATCCGGGAGTGCGATCTGAATGCTGCCGCGCCCGATCAGACCCGAGGAGTGCTTCACGGTCACAGGGTAGGTACCCTCGCCATCCCCGGCAGTGAATCGGCCGGTGGTGGATATCAGACCGCCCTTGGCCGCCCAGACCAGCCGTCCACGGGACATGCGGTTGCCTTCCCGGTCCAGAACGGTCGCTTTCAACTGGACGGACTTCCCTGGCGAGAGCCTCGCGTGGCTCGGCGTGATGACGAGCCGATGCGGTACGGGTTTGGGGCTGCTGACCACGATCCGCGCGCCTGCCTGGATGCCTCTAGGACCCTGGACGGTCACTCGGTAGACACCCGGCTTGCGCGGAGCGGTGTAATGTCCTTCACCCGTCAACTGACCGCCGACTGCCGACCAGATCGGGCGGTACGACATGATCCGTCCCACGTTGTCCCGAGCAGTCAGCGTCAGCTTCACTGACTCCCCGGGCTTCAATCTCGGAGCAGCCGGGACGAGCTTGAGCATCGCCAGTGGGCGAGCGCCCCGAACATTGACGTAGGCAACAGCCCGTCCTGACGCCTGCCTGACCTTGGCGTGGCCAACGAGGACCCGATATCGTCCAGGTTCGGCCGGCGCATGGTAGTTGTGACCCGCAACCCGACCGGCGGTGGCCATGATGGTGAATTTCCAGGGCCACTCGAACTGGAGCTCTTTCCCCCGATAGAGGTATGCGCGCAGCGAAACCTTCCGCGCAAGGTCAACAGTGACCTCCTGAGGATGGACCACGACGTGGTAGAGGTCTTCCGCGACTGATCGGTCGATCGCTAGCAGGCAGGCGGCAATCACTACCCCCAGGCAGGCTAAGCGCATGCCAGGCTCCTTTCTTCCTCCGTTCCAGTCCAACAGAGCTGGGGGGGCGAGGCCGATGGTACAGACCTCTGACTTATTCTGGGACGAAAGCGCACGATTGTCAATGACACGAACATCGGTGGATACCCCGACCAGAGTGTTTCGCCTCATACACAGTCCACAGTCTGCCGAAAAGCCGTCCGACAGCGTCGTGGCAAACCCCTGCAGCCGAGCAACCAGCACTCGCCACCGATCAGCAGACACTGCTGCTATCCCGGTGAGGCCGGGCTGCAGACCATCGCTCCCACACAGGATCTGGATCAGCCGTTCCCCTGCTCCGTGCAACCTCCGTGTGCTTCCCCGGGGTTGCGCACCCCTGGGTTCGGTGTACTCTGAGGTCGCATGAGATTTCAGCGCCTCCGAGCAGGAACAGCTCGTCTTCGGGCCCGTCTGTGGTACTGGGGCCGCCTCCGGGATTGGCCCCTGGGTACGGCGGCAATGCTGTTGATCAACACGGTGGTGTTCCTGGTCATTCACCTCCAGTGGGGCTCCGAGCGGGAGCTGGTCCTTTACACGTTCGGCGCATACGACAGCCGCTCGATCTGGCATGGGCAGCTCTGGCGACTCGTCACGCCGATGTTCCTGCATGCAGGCTGGTTCCACCTGATAACCAATCAGCTGGCTCTCTTTTTGTTCTGCGGGGAGGTGGAACGCTCGATCGGCACTTTGCCCTGGCTGGGCATCTACTTCGCCTGTGGCGTTTCTGCCTGTGCGGCCAGCGGCATCCTTCCGCCAGACGCCATCTCCGTGGGTGCGTCCGGAGCAATCTACGGTGTGATGGGCGTGTTTCTCGCCGGGACCCTGGGCGAGGTCACCCGTGACGGGGACTTCCGCCTGCGCACGCGCTTACTGGCCATCTTTTTGGTGATCCTGGCCGGTATGGAGATCGCCGTCGCCGGCCTGTTCAACACCGATCTGGCAGGTCACTTCGGCGGGCTGGCCGCTGGGCTGTGGTTCGCCTGCCTGATCCTGCCACCGAGATACAGGCACATCCTGGGAGCCCTGAAGCGTGTCCGGCTGGAGCCCGTCATGCTGTTTGTGCCTCCGACAAACGGCACACATCCCCAGTCAATAGACTGCCTTCCTCGGGCCGAACCGATCTGGCTCGATAGCTGGGATCGGCGTAAGCTGGCAATTCTCGGCCTCGGGTTGCCCGTGCTGACCGCCATGGTGCTCTACTCGATCTACCCGTTCGGCAACCCACACTACCAGCTGCTGAAAATCGATCAGCTGGCCTATGCAGGAAAACTGGGTGAGGCACAATACGAGCTTGATGACCAGACCCCGACCGACCCCAGTCTGCGCCGAGAGATTCAATATCGCCTGGCCGTTCTGGAACGGCTGGAAGGCGATAACGACGGAGCCTGGACACGCCTGGACAAGCTGACCGCCCCACCTGCCAGATGCGCCAAGAATCCTCTGGAAATGATCTACTGGGCCCTGGAGGAGTCGAACGCCTTTTACCTGGAGGAGCTCTCGCGCCTCAGCAAGCAGCATCCGAATGGCCCCCGGCAGCGCCTGGAAATGATCGCCGCCGGGATTTCCAACCCCGAAAAACTGCGGGCCCAGAACAAGAACCTCGAGGCCGTGCCATTGTATGCAATGTACAACAACCACGCCTGGACCCTGGTCATTCTCGGCG
>CAZANL010000147.1:0-9177 GCA_964486115.1 uncultured Planctomycetota bacterium | reverse complement strand
GAGCTGCCCTCGGGGGTCAGCTGGCTGGGGCGCTCGAGGCTTCGCGATAGCCCGAAGTCAGTGATGTGCGGGTTGTTGTCTTCGTCGACGATGATGTTGGAGGGCTTGATGTCGCGGTGGATCACTCCCTTGGAGTGGGCGTGTCCCAGCGCCCGCAGGAACCGAGTGAAGATCTCGAGCTTCTCCTGGAGCGTCAGCGCTCCGGTGGCGATCAACTCTTCCAGTGTCTGTCCGGCGACGTAGTCCATGGCGAAGTAGTGAAGATCGCCTTCCTGTCGGAAGTCGTAGATGTTGATGATGAACGGATGGCGAAGGCAGGCAAGGGACTCGGCTTCCTGGCGGAAGCGTTGAATGACCTCGGGGTCTTTCAGTACGTCGCCGTGCAGGATCTTGAGCGCGACGAAGCGGTCTAGCTGAGGGTCATGGGCCCGGTAGACCACGCCCATTTCGCCTGCACCGATCTTGTTGAGGATCTTGTACTGACCGAGTTGATCGTCCGGACCCGGGCCGTTCTTTTCGTTCGATCCCTGCTTGCCGATCGAGGAGAGGCTGGAGATGTGTGAGCTTCCGTCGGCGGTCGTCTCCACAAACATCTTGCCGCCACAATGCGGACAGACGGGCAACTTCTGCCGGCGCGATCTCGCCCGGAACTTTTTCGCACAGTTCTGGCAGCGATAGATCGCGGCGGCCTCGGTGGTCACGACTCGAACCCGAAGCGGTCGCTGAACAGCCGGACCAATGCTTCGACCGCTCTCTCCGCGTCCTCCCCGTTTCCTCTGATGACAAGCTTGGTGCCTTGCGTGGCCTCGAGCTGAAGCAACTCGATGACGCTTCTCGCGTCGGCCATCTTTTCCTTGTTGGCGATTGCGAGCTTGCAGAGGAATTTCTGGCTGGTTTCGACTATTTGTGAGGACGGTCGAACGTGGATGCCGTTCTCGTTCAGGACTTCGACTTCGCGTGAGATATCTGTCACGATAAATAGCCGGTCGAGACGGCCATCACGAACATGTCGTCGGGACTGGTGTTCTTGATGCCGCACAGGACCCCTGCGGGGATAGCCAGAGACGCGCCCGTCGAGACGTCCTCTTGCCGATCCCCTAGTGTGAAGGTGCCACGGCCTTCGATCAGTAGAATTGCCTGGTCCACATCATACGCACGTGCCGGCAGTTCCTGTCCATACCGCAGGCAGATCAGGTCGATGCTCTGGCTGCCCTGATTGAACAACTGCTTGCGGACGGCTTGGTCCGCGCCGAACTCTGACACGTCGTAGAAATACACGGGATGGAGGTCGGCCGGATCGACGGGAGCGCTTTTGCGCAACTTCGCGGCCGGTTCGTCTAGCACCACGGACTTGAGCTCGGTCTCGGATGGAAGACCCACATTGGGGATCACGGCCGGTGCCTCCCCCGTGGTCGGTGTGCCATCCGCGATCTCCTTGGGTGCTGGTTGCATCGCCTTGACGCAGCAGATCAGATTACCCCCGCCCGCGCCGAGAACCTTTATCTGATTCCCGCAGCGTTCGCAGTGATATTGTTTGCCGAGTGCGTACTTACCCTTCGCCACGGGCCTCCATCCAGCCAGCTAGTCGGCGAGGATCTCGTCGATCGCCTTGTGAATCAGATTGATCACGTAGATAGTCATCAGTTTCTGATCCCGATCATCATCCAGGACGCCGAGGTTCTTGTGGGTATCCTCCATCATGCTGCGCAACTCGTCCTCGAGAGCATCGATTCGTCCGGACAAGTTCGGATGCTGGGTCTTGATCTCGCGGACCTTGCGCATCATCGACTGCACCAAGCTACCGCTGGCACCGCCTTCCCCGTGTGGGTTTGACATGGGCTGAGAAGGACCTCGAGTTGTCGGAAGCAGAAACGATGTCGCCAGTTATGGCGTGATCGTCGATGGCGCAACCGGTGCGCATTCAACGGTTTGATTATAGGAGCGGCCCGAAGAGGGGGTCAAGACCTTTCCCGTTGTCGCTTGGTCATCACCCGGCTGGCTTTCCTCAGGCTTTTTTTCTCTGCCGGTGAGAGACTGCTGGTGCCGCTCTCGCTCACCTTGGCGAGGATGCTGTCGAGGGTCTCGCGCAGAATGGCCTCATCCTGAATCTGATCCAATTCGCTAAAGGTATGCCGGACCAGTCGCCAGTGGCGGAAGCGGGGGGCGAGCGCAAAGTAGATCATCGCGCCGGCCAGGGAGCAGAGCGCTCCGAGGTACGGTGTGCCAGTTCCGCGGCCGTACTGCAGCGTGAATAGCACCATCGTGCCACCGACCAGCAGAACGGTTAGCAGCCCGCAGTACAGGCGTGCTGGGATGAAGCCATAGATTCGTCGCTGGCTGAAATAGTGGCCAAAAGCGAAGACCAAAGCACAGATCCCCCCGGTCGGTCCGACCACGGCCAGCGGCTTGACACCCGGCAGAAGATAGAGGCAAGCCTTGATCCAGAGCAGTGTTCCGACTCCCCCGATCAGTCCGCAGGCCAGGTAGAACAGCAGGAAGCGCCGCCAACCCATCACGACCGAGACATCTCCCGCAACCATCAAGAAGATGGTCATGGTGAAGATGAAGTGGGCTGGGTTGGTCGCGTCGAACAGGAACATGTGGCTGACCAGCTGCCAGCTCTGGAACTCGACGAAGCCAAGGCCTCCGGCTCGGATGATGTCTGCCGCGCCGGGGGTCGCACACTGTACGAGATAGGCGATGGTGTGGGCGGCCAGCGTCAGGAGTACGACAACCGTCCACGTTCCTCCGACGAAGACCGAAGGGTATAGGTTGCTCACGATCCGGCGGCTGGAGGTGCGAGGTCCTGTTCTCATTCGACGCAAAATTATACCGGGGTGCCCAAATCAGTTCAACTCGTCCAGGGGGTCGGGTATAGTGCCGCCCGATGGGACGGGTGATCGACGGCCGTGTGCATGCTCGGCAACTTCGCAAAGAAGTGGGTCAGCGGGTCGCTGAGCTAAAGGCCCGGGGCATCGTCCTGCGCCTCTACTCGATGGCAATCGGGGAGAACTCTGCCGTCGGGCTCTACACTCGCAACCAGCGTCGGGCCTGTGAGGAGGTGGGAGTTGCCTACACGCACGAGACACTCCCCGAAGACATCGAGGAGGCCGAACTTCTCGGCAACATCCGCTCACTCAACTGTAATCGGGACGTGACCGGGATCATTCTGCAGCTTCCTCTTCCCGATCACATCGATCCACAAGTCGCGCAGACCGCGATCGACCCGGGCAAGGATGTGGAGGGTGTCAGCCCGATCAACCTGGGGCGGCTGTACTCCGAGCCGGACGTGATGTCGCCGTGCACCGCAACCGGCGTGATTCTCCTGCTTGATCGTGAAGGGGTCCAGTTCAAAGGGGCGGAGGCCACACTGATCGGAGCCAGTTCGATCGTTGGCCGGCCCTTGCTGCAGATGTTGCTCCACCGACTCGCCACCCCCACCGTCTGCCATATCGAGACGCGAGATCTGGCGGTTCACTCGCGCCAGGCGGACATCCTGGTCGTGGCCGCCGGTAAGCCCGGCATCATCACGGCTGACATGATCAAGCCCGGTGCTGTTGTGATCGACGTAGGCATCAACCGTGTGACCAAGCTCGACCCGGACGGCGTACCGCTGCTGGACGGAAGCGGCCGGCCGGTGGTCGAGACGGTCGGCGATGTCGATTTCGAGCCGGTGCTAGAGGTTGCGAGCGCCGTCACGCCGGTGCCTGGTGGTGTGGGTCCGATGACGGTCGCTACTTTGCTGACCAACATCGTGCGCTGTCACGAGCAGGAGAAGAGGCGCTGGTGGTAGGGGGTCGAGAGTAGCTCGACACCAGCAATCGCACGCCATGATCACCGCCCAGCGGGCAGTGGGCGACAGGAGGATGGCGCCAGCAAGTAGCACGACGGGCCGGCGTCGTTTCGTGGCGTTTGTCCCGTTGACGCAGTCCCAGCCTGCCAGAACGCGTCCAGGTCGGGTCCGGTGATGGGGAGCCTGCGCTGCTCGGTTCGTGCCAGGGGCGAGGCGCATGGGTTTTGGCCTTGGCAGCCTGGCGGTGGCCTGCTAGTCCACGAGCCTTACCTGGACGAAGCGCTGCGGGTGGAAGCGCTGGACGAAGTTCTTCCGGCGGGGATCGAGTAGGTTGCCTGGGGCCAGGCTCATTGCGCGGGTCACGCCGCGGCCACTGTCGTCGTCCAGCAGCAGGATGTTGAAGCCGAAGCAGCGGCCTGCGACCGGTTGCATGCGCCGCATCAGCGTCCAGGGAATCGCGAGCTCATAGGTTCTTGTCGTGCCGTCGTCGCCCCAGGTGATCGCGCTTTTGACGCCGGGGACGCCGCTGGTCTTGTGGGGCCGCTGGCGTTGTTTCTTCTTGCTGCGCGGCCGCGGGTGGAAGACCCAGAAGGCGTAGTGTCTGCTGCGGTCATAGCGATAACCGCCCTTGTCGTCGGAGTCGAAGCTGAACACGGCGGCATCGCCAACCCAGCGGCTGTCCTCCTCAGCGAACAGCGTGCCCCGCTTGTCGCGCACCAGCATTGCCAGATAGAAGTACTTTTTGTCCCAGCCGGTGTGGATCCGCGCCGAGAGGTCCTCCAGGCCGCGCCAGCGAGTCCAGTCCCGAGAGGGTGAAACCAGCAGCCGCAGGGCTTTCAGCCCGTTCAGGCGAACGCTCAGGGTTCGGTCGTAGGGTTCGGTCAGCACCCCGTCGATCATCGGTGGCTTCTGCATCCGGCGGCACTGCAGCACTGTTCGGTGCGCTCGCTTTTCTCCGGCCAACTCCATGTGTCCCTGCGCCGCGTCGATGAACCGCAGCTGAGTTGCGAGGCTGTCGTCCGGCAGCTTGTCGTACGCGTCATGCAGCGAGTCGGCGGCCCGGTGGTGTCCGACCAGCTCGGCCAGATTGCGTGCCACGGCAGGACCGCCGAGGTGTGTGTTGCGCGCCGACCAGTGGCGGATCAGGTCGCTGCGCGCTGCCGTGGCTGGTCGCTGGCTGAGAGCGACCAGCCCGGCGTCGGTGATGTAGGCTACCGCCGCCCCGGTTTGCGCCGCGGCGTGGATGTCGGAGTGGCGGTGGGCCAGGGTTTGCTTGCGCAGCTGGCGAGCTGGTCCGTTGGCCAGGAAGAAGTGCTTGAACGGCCTGGCCGGCAGGATCAGGCTGCGGTCTCCGTAGGGCACGACCTGCATCGGTGTTCGATTGGCGCTGGTCGAGAGCAGCCAGCGCCGCTTTCCGCTGGCCAGGTCGTGTCTGGCCACACGCAGGTCCGAGTCGCGCCAGGCGAGTATCAAATCGCCTCCGCTAATTGCGCCGACAAGTGGCCGGTCTCGACGCAGCGACAGTCCGCGGGTTTTCCAGGCCCGCTTTCCCGTTTCGGCCAGATCGTGGACCACAACCTGGTTTGACTGCTTCAGGACCAGATAGCGGTTCGACCCCGGTAGTGAGACCGTGCCCGTGGGGGCTGGAATCCGGAACAAAGCGGACTGCCTGGTTGGGTCGAATGCAACCCAGGCCTGCGCGGCCGAGGTTTTGTAGCCGACGATTACCAGCTTGCCGTAGGTGGCAGCGAGGAGGGGCTTTTTGGTGGCGCGTGGTGCCCCGATCTGGTGGAGCAGGTTCCCGGTTTCGAGAGAACGAACCTGGATCCCACCGCTCGACTCGACGAGGAGTAGTGCTCGGGAGGTCGCCAGCAGGGTGTGAATCCCTGCGGCGCCGTGGACGGAGTCCCACATCGGCTTGCCGCTGACGGCGTCGAGTGCGACGAGTTGCTCGTGCGTTGCTATCAGCACCCGCTTGGAAGTAACGCTAACGCCTCGAATTCGCTTGGCAGTAAACCAACCCGACAGCCTGGTTGCCGAGGCAGCGGGCCCCTCTCGCCGACCGAGCTGGGGGATGTAGGCCCAGGACGGAGCTCCGGTGGACAGGTCGAAGGCCATCACGAGGCCAGGCAGGACCGCGATTCCGTGCTTGCCGACCGTGGCCAGACCCAGTGGTCGGACTGAGCAGCGAGTGTGCCACAGGAGCGCACCGGAGTAACCGTCACGGAACTGAATTCGGCTGCCATCCGCGATGCCCAGGGGGTGTTTCACGGATTTCGAATGGGCCCCGAGGATCGGGATGAAGCGAGTCAGGCTCGACCGCAGGCTCGTCGGATAGGCGGACTTCCAGACGGTGCGTGGCGTGCGGGTCGGGCCGGTCGTACGGATGGGTTTGCCAGCGAGCAGCTGGGCCAGTTCTCGCGGCGGAAAGTGCACGCCGACACCGGGGTCGATCTTGGCGGTCGAGCGAGCGAGTCGAGCGAGTAACTCTGGGTTCGCTGCACCTCGGGCCAGCGCCCGGGTCGCTCGCGCGGTCAGGGTGGGGCCGTCCGGCGGGCTGGCGGGTCGTTTCTTGCGATCAGCGAGGAGTGCGGCCTGGCGCAGCCCAGTCAGCACCAGCCGGTCGCCGCAGGGTGCTAGCTGTCCGGCAAACGGAGTCTGCACCGTGTCCAGCCGCTTTCCGCTGGCGCGGTCCAGCCGAATCAGCCGGTCCGTCGTGCATACGGCCAGGGCTTCACGACCGGCCAGCAGACTCACGATGGGAGTGGCGAAGTTGGCCCGCCAGAGCACCCGGCCGTTCTGTGCGTTGAGTGCTCGCAGGGTTGTTCTTCCAACATAGATGGCGTCGCCGGCCACCGCCATCAGTCGTTCGCCGCGCTCGAGCGGGTGACTCCATGACAGACGCCGCCCGATCGTGTCGACCGCCAGGCACGCTGTCGCGTCGGGAGGCGAGAAGTAGAGCACGCCACGCTGGACGCCTATCGGGCCTGGAGCGCGCAGGCCGGCGTCACGGACGCGTTGCTCGATCAGAACACGTGGCATCCGAGGATAGCGCAGGCCCCAGCGCGGCAGCCCGGTCCGCTTGTCGATCAGCAAAAGTGCTCCGTGGCCGGTCTGCACCGCGAGGAGGTCTCCCGTGAGCGATGCCGGGGCGGTGGGATAGGAGAAGCCGAGGAAGCGCGGGCTAGGGCTGGTGGCCAGTAGGTGGCGCGAGAGCAGTCCTCGTCGCCCGGCCCGGTCGAAGGCCAGCAAGTGGGTCTCGACATCCCCGGCGATTCGGGTGGCCACCACCCAGACCCGATCGCCCTCGACCAGAGGACCGGAGAGCGCCGTCACCTTGTCGAAAAACGCGCGGTCCTGCTGTGCCTTCAGCGTGACTTTCCAGCGGAGCTTGCCACTGGCCGCAGTAAAGCAGAGAACCTCTCCCTCGAGGACCGTGAACAACTCATCGCCATCGAGCTGGCAACTCCGTGGCCGTGGTGCTCTGGGCCTGCCTGCCGGGCCGGGCAGCTCGGGATAGCGCCAGACCAGGTCGCCCCGAGTCGCACCGAGTGTGATCAGGCTGCGTACGCCGGCTACGTAGATCCGCCGGCCATCGGTGCAGGCCGGTCCCGGCCGAGGCACGTCCAGTCCGCGCTGGAGCAGCGCGCGCTCGGTCGAGCGGGAGAGGGCGATCGTACCGAGCGAAACTTGCCATAGCGGCTTGCCCGGGAGCGGGCCCAGCTGTGCCAGAGCCCTGCGGTCATTGCGTCCACCGAGGGTGGGCCATTGGCTGCGCGGCATGAACTGGGGGTCGCGCCGCCGGAACTGACCTAGAGCCTTGTCGATCGGCATACGTTGGCCGCCTAGAACCACCTCGGTGTGCCGCGCATTGGCAAGCAGGTCTCGGACTCGTCCCTCCCGGCCGAGCATACGCCAGATCAGTAGCCGCTGGGCCAGCAGCCGGCCCCTTGGTAAGGGCTGGTTGGGGTGCTGGGACGCAAGCCTCAGCGCACGCAGCGCCTCTGCCCCGCGACCGGCCTCGAGTGCGTGGGCTGCCAGCTTCGTGAGCGCATCCGCCGCTGCGTCAGTGTTGAAGTAGCGGACGACCCGCCAGAGGTCTCTGGGTCGACTGGCGCGAGAGAGTTGCCGACGGGCGACGGCCCCATACTGGGCCCGAAATGCGCGGACGGCTGTTTCCGGCCAGCCGACGAGCAGGGCCAGAAGCGCTTCGTCCAACTCCACCGCGACCGGACCCTTGCCATAGAGGCCGTGCTTGAATTTGTGGCGGGCCAGTCCCTCCGCCAGCCTGTCGAAGACGGTCAGCGCTTGGTTCCAGTGCCCGGCTCGCCGGTGCTCTGCTAGCTGCTGGAGTAATGCGGCTGCCTGGGAGTCGCGGGGTAGGTAGACCCGTTGCTGAGCAGTGGCCTGCAGGCAGGCCAGGAGCGGCAATAGTAGCGTGGTAAGCAAGAGTTTGATGGCCACCAACCGCAAAGTCTAATCAATCCATGAGCAAGCTGCCACTGCTGAGATGATGGCTTACAATGACCAGGACCAGACAGAGTAAAGGGGGCGGCGATGAACGTTCGAGAACAGGGTCCGGGTGGATTGTTGATGCTTTTCGCCAGCGGGACGATGCTCTACCACATAGAGCGAATCTATCCTCTCGTCAGGAATGTCGAGCCGGGGGGGGCTCTGCTGGCCTGTCTGTTTATTGCGAGCTTGTTGTTCCTGATATTGGGTTTGCTCAAGTCACCCTGGGTGCGCAATAGCTGCGGGTTCCTGCTGGGCGGCGGTGTGCTGGTCGGCCTCGCGGTGGCGCAGATCCACACCCTCCAGCAGGGCAATAGAAATCCCGAGATGGAGCAGATCTACGTCGCCGCCGGACAAGTCAAAGCGGGTCTCAATCCCTACGACCCCCAGAGGCCGTACGCGCCAGGGGAGTACCTTCGGGGGTCCGTGACGCCGATCCCCCGGGTGAGTGAGGGCCAGCGAGGCTATCGGCATCCGGTGGGCGCCTGCCTCGTCATGGTGCCGCTGCGCATATTCGACCCGGCGCAGCGGGTCGATCCGCGTTATCTGGAACTCGCATTCCTGATCCTCAGCTGCTTGCTGATCGGCACAGCTCTGGGGCGTAATTTCTTCTTCCTGCCGCTGTTGCTTGTGTTGGCGGTACCGACGTTTCTAGCTGCCGTGCTCGAAGGGTATACCGGATTTGCCTGGTTGTTCTTCTGCACGATGGCTTGGGCTGTGGCGCCCAGGCGACTGCTCTCGGGCCTGCTGATGGGACTGGCCTGCGCGATCGGCCTGGCGGCGTGGTTCATCGCACCGTTCAAAGTGGCCGTAACGGCTCGCGAGAGCGGATGGAAGAGTGCGCTACTGCAACTGGTGGTGATCTTGATGGT
>CAZANL010000146.1:0-9181 GCA_964486115.1 uncultured Planctomycetota bacterium | reverse complement strand
CCGATAGTTGGGCATCCAGAACTGGGTGCAGTGAACACCGTGCCCCAGGAACTCACGGTGCATGTCCACCATGTGAACGTGGGAATGCGTCGCGGCGACTCGCTCGATCACCTTGTTGTAGGCCGACAGGATCTCGAGAACGTCTGGCCAGCGGGGGAGCTCGGCTGCAGTCGTGTCCCCGTTCCCATCGGTCGGATCGTATATGTTGGCCACGAAAATCTGGCAGCCACCCGGGAACTTCTGACCCAGAATCTGGATGATCTTCTCCAGGCGCACCGAAAACCCGACAACCCAGGGCTGGGCTTGCTTCAAGGTCGCCCCGTACATCGCATCTTCTCGCGGCGGAGTCCTGCCGTAGTTGTGGATCAGATCGTTGCCGCCAGTGGTCATCACGACCAGTCCCAGCACCTCTTTCGGTCGCACCGGAAGTTTACGAGCCTGATCGACCGCCTCGAAAGACGTGCTTGCAGAGACCGCGGCGCGCTGCACCCGCAGCTGGGGCAGGACGGCACCCAGGCAGATGCCCCGCATATCGGCAAATTCGTTCGGTGGATTGCGCACCAGGCGCTCGACATACCCATGACCCGCAGAGGCGCCAAAGCTGGCCGTGACGCTATCTCCCAGCGTAACGAGCTGCACCGGTCGCTGGGTCCAGATTTCATTGAATGCGGAGCGCGGAACCGACGGACCTGCTGGCCCCGCTCCCGTGGGCAGCAAGAGAACAAAATACCGATAGGCCCACCCACCACCGATCAGCAATCCCCCGATCACCAGCAATACGGTCAGTCGCTTACGCTTCGACATCCTGGCTCCTCGCTGAGTTCTGCCTGCATTGGCCCGAGGCCAAGGTGGTGCCGCTAAATGGGGCGCACCCCGATTCGACAGGGCTACCGGACCAACCTGCAGCCGCACGGGTTCCGGATGCCGGCATAGAATCAACGTAGTCGACGTTACATTGCCGCATTTGTCAACGTCTCGCCAGCCCCCAATCCAGTTGGCTGCTTGCCCTACGTTCTGTTACTATAAGGACATGTGGGAGAATCGCTCCGGGGGGGGCGGTGCACCGGCGGCACGCTCGCGGCGCTTTCGAGGAATTCACGTGAGGATCTGCGCCGGACTGCATCAAAGCGGATGACGACCGAAGACGAGGATCGGGATCGGCATGATCTGGCGGAATGCCAGACCGGAGACGAGTCTGCTTTTCAGCGGCTCTACACCCGTCATGCCGGTCGGATCTACGGTCTGGCGCTGCGCACGATGCGTCGCGAGGACCAGGCCGAAGACGTCGTCCAGGTGACATTCATGCAACTCCACAAAAAAGCGCACACGTTCCGCGGCGAGGCCAAGCTCAGCACCTGGCTTTCTGCCATCGCGATCAACGCTTGCCGGATGAAACTGCGCAAGCAAAAACACCGAACCGTTTCACTGGACCAGGCCGCCGAGTTACCGAGCAACGAGCCGCCACGCCGTGAAACCGGCTTGATCGAAGCCCTCGATGCGATCGAGCAACCAACACGCGAGCTGCTGCTGCTAGCCGCTCAGGGACACAGCTATGACGAGCTGGGAGGCCTGCTCGATCTCTCAGCAGATCAGGTCCGTGGGCGACTCTACCGCGCCCGCAAGGTGCTTGTCGTCCAGATGCGCCAGATGGGGCTCAAAGATGTCTGAGCGTTTCCGGGTCCGCCAGGAGCATCAACCCCAGTGCGACGCCTTGGCCGAGTCGCTGTCGGCACATGTGGATCACGCCCTCGAGCCTACCGAACAGGCACTCGTTGAGGCTCATCTGCGCAGCTGCCCGAGCTGTGAGCGAACCCATCGCCAGCTGAGCAAGCTCTCGGGCGACCTGCGCGACCTCGTCGCGCTAGCGCCTCCGGAGCACGTCTTCGATCGCATCAAGGACGAGATCGACGCTGGGAACGTCGGTGCTCAACGGCTGCGGGAGCAGCCGCGGTTACTGATATTGCTCCAGACGCTCCTGCTCCGTTTCTATGACAGAGATCTGTATCAACGGGTTCGCGCCGAGGGCAGCTGCCGGGAGCGTGATGAGGTCCAGCAAGGTAAGGTAGCCTTGTTCCTGGCCACCGCCTTCTCGCTCGCGCCGCTGACGATCGCCGGCTCAGCGCTGCTGCCCGGCGTGCTGATCATCCTGGCGCTGGTCTGGCTGTCCACGACCCGCCTGGAGTCACAATGGACTGGGGGCCGACTGGCCGGCGCTGTGCTGCTAGGCGCAGCCGTCCCGTGGATCTGCGAGTTGCATTTCGGCATGCAGGTTCCGCTGGCGCTCCCCGCCACCCTGGCCACGCTGGCCACGATCCAGGTGCTGGCGATGCCCAAGTTCCGAGCGGAGGTGTTCCTCGTCGGTCGGGTGTCGATGACTGCCCGCTCCCTGCCACTGCTGGCGGCGGCCGCAGCCATCGCGCAGCCACACCAACTGGGTCTGCTGGCAGCCCTTCCGATCGCTACCGGCCTGGCCGGCGGTACGCTGGCGCACCTTGCCAATCGCCGAGCAAACAGGGCAGCATGATGCACGGTCCTCGAATCTTCTGTGAATTGACCGAATACGCTGAAGAGCCCGAGCTGGTACCCTGCTATGCCGTTAGTTTCAGCGGCTGCAACATGCGCTGCACATTCTGTATCACGGCGCGCTCGAGCCAGGACTCC
Source organism: uncultured Planctomycetota bacterium (assembly GCA_964486115.1). GTDB lineage: Bacteria > Planctomycetota > JACQVV01 > JACQVV01 > CAZANL01 > CAZANL01. Next base: position 6,520 of record CAZANL010000146.1, on the reverse strand, counting down.
TCCGCAGGCCAGGCCGCCGAATTGGAACCGCTGGCCCGGCGAATACGCGCTGCCGTCGACCAAGGGGTGGCCTCCGTGATGTTCCTGGGAGGCGAGCCGACCCTACGACTGCCCTTTCTCGAGCAGGTGATCGAACGAATCGGACCGCTGCCCGTCTCACTGGTGCTCAACACAAATCTGTATTGTTCGACGCAGATTCTCCAGAGATGCCTGCCGCTGTTCGACGTGATCCTGGCCGACTTCAAGTTCGGCAACAATCAATGTGCGCAGGACCTGTCTGGTGTCGATCGATACGTCGAGACTCTGCAGCGCAACCTGGAGCTGGCGGCTGGTCAGCGACGAGTGATCGTCCGTCATTTGGTGATGCCGGGGCACGATGTCTGCTGCCGCGGCCCGGTTATGCGTTGGCTCGCGGACCGGCCACAATTGGACCTGTCAGTACGCGATCACTTCGTCTCACCTGCGCCGTCACTGCCCGCAGATGGATCGATCCGCTTTCACGTCGACCGCCGAGGACGGATCCTGGTCGAGAACTTCGACCGGTCGTGCCTCGCGCTGGCCGACAGCCTGTCTGGAGCTTCGTGATGAACGTCAAAGACGAGATCGAACTGCTGATCCGCGCCCGCTACCCCATCCTCTACCTGGTTACCTGGGAGGAGAGTCGCGTTCGGACGCTGATGCAAGATGTGGCGAGTCAACGAAGCAAGAAGCTATACGAATGGACGGTCACCACCGGGATCACTCCGGCCGGGACTCCGATCCAATCTCAGAAGGGACGCAATCAGGCAACCCGTGACCCGCTCGTCGCGCTGGACCAGATCATCGACGAGGTGGAGCCCGCACTGTTCGTGCTCTACGACTTTCACCCGTTCCTGCAGAAGAACAACTACGCGGTGATCCGGCGGTTGAAGGAAATCGGGATCCACCTCAAAAACAGCTACAAGACGGTGATCCTGGCCGGCCCCGTGCTAGAGGTCCCCACCGAGCTGGAGAAGGAGATCACGGTAATCGATCTCCCACTGCCGGACGTCGGAGCACTGGCGATACTGCTCGACCGGATCCTCGACGAGGTCAAGGAGAATCATCAGCTGGAGATCGAGCTGTCTCCCGACGGTCGGGAACAGCTGCTCAAGGCGGCTCTCGGCTTGACGCTGACCGAAGCGGAGAACGTCTTCGCCAAGATCCTGGTCAATGACGGCCGTCTCGATGAGGAGGACATCCCACACGTCTTCGCCGAGAAACGCCAGATCCTGCGTAAGTCGGGGCTGCTCGAATATTACGAGAGTGACGAACAGTTCGCGCATGTGGGCGGGATGACCAGTCTGAAGGACTGGTTGCGGATCCGGCGCGCCGCACTCTCCGACAAGGCACGGGATTTCGGCCTGCCCGCGCCCAAGGGTGTGCTGCTGCTTGGTGTTCAAGGGTGCGGAAAGAGTCTCTGCGCCAAGGCGGTCTCGGCGCTCTGGCAGTTACCGCTGCTCCGGCTGGACGTCGGTCGGATGTTCGGCAGCCTGGTCGGCTCTTCGGAGGAGAACATGCGGCGCGCGCTGAGAATCGCCGAGTCGGTGGCCCCGGCGATTCTGTGGCTTGACGAGATCGACAAGGCGCTGGCCGGCTCGGGTGGTTCAGCCGGCACCGACGGCGGGACGACCGCGCGGGTCTTCGGAACGTTGCTCACCTGGCTCTCGGAGAAGGTCGCCCCGGTCTTCGTCATCGCGACCGCCAACAACATCTCCAACCTCCCGCCGGAGCTGCTCCGCAAGGGACGATTCGACGAGATCTTCTTCGTCGACCTACCCTCGCTAGCCGAGCGGGAAGAGATCGTCCGAATCCACCTGAACAAACGTGACCGCGATCCGGAGCGCTTCGACCTGGCGGCGATCGCACGCTGCGCTGAAGGCTTCAGCGGCGCTGAAATCGAGGAGTCGATCATCTCGGCGCTGTTCGATGTGTTCTCGGTGGGCGGCCAGCTGGCCACCAACGATGTCCTCAACGCCGTCCGCGAGAGCGTACCCCTCTCGCGGACGATGGCCGAGGACCTCTCGAGACTACGCAGCTGGTCCGATGGAAGGGCGCGAAACGCCTCGCCAGTCGAGGAGAACGAAGCGGCCAGCGTCCGAAAATTGGAATTCTGACAATCCCCGGAAGGCGAGGAAGAGCCCCGCCATCCACCCGTCCAGAAGGAGAGATGATGAGTGCAATAGTGGTCCTGACTCCGGCCTTGATCGCCGCCTGGCCAACCGTTTGTGCATCGGTCGTCGGTGCTGCCGGCGCACTCGGGTTCGCCCAGGTCTCGGGCCTTGAGCACGAAGAAGCGGTTCCGATCAGCTCGAAATCGGTCGACCTGAAAGTGGGTGGCAGCGACATGGTCACGGGCGCCCTCTCGGTCGACGAGACGCTGAGCTTCGAGCGAGACGGGATTCAAGTCACCTTCTCGCGCGACGCCCGTGGCCATTGCGGTGTCAACGTCAGCGGAACGGGCCACGACTGCCAGCAGCTGGAGGCGGTGGGCCGCGAGTTCGCCGAGCAGGTCGTTCAGCAGTACGCCTACCACCGACTGATGACCGAATTGCAGGCCAAGGGGTTCAACGTGGTTGAGCAGGAGGTGGGCGAAGACCGGACGATTCACGTCCAGGTCAGGAGGCATGCGTGAGGGCTCCGGCAACCATCGCGGTTGACCTACGCCAACCCGCCGCCAGTGTTCACCGGGATCCTCCCCGGGACGGAGCGATCGAGGTCGGTCGCACGAGGGCAGTGCCGAGCAGACCCAGTTGGGCCACATCCCGAAGAAAGGAAATGCAATGAGCAAGCCCCACGAGCTCGAGATCTCGATCGACCGGCGTGGAGAGGTCCGGGTCCACATCAAGGGGATCAAGGGCAAAGCCTGCCTGGAGTACACCGAGTGGCTGACCCAGGTGATCGGCCCGGAAGCCTCCCGCGTGTTGACCGCCGAGTACTACGAGCCGGGCGGTGAGGTGCGCATCGACATCCACAGCGAGGCGCGCAAGGCGTGACTCATCTGCCCCGACCGACGGGCACGGCGTCATGGGAGTCGTGCCGGTGAATTCGCAAGCGAAGGCGAACATGGCCTGTGAGCGCTGCGGGTTCTTCAATATCCCGGGAACGGCCGTCTGCGTATCGTGTCAGACACCGCTGCTGGCTCGGGCCCCGGTCAGCCTGGCCGAAATCACGCCTCCTCGCGCCCCGGGCTGGCAGAAGTTCTTCGCCCCGCGTAATCGCCGAATGTTCCTCCGGCTAGCCGCCTGGCGGCGGCGTGCTCCCAGGCTGTCACTGCTGCTCGGTGTGCTACCCGGTGTGGTCCCCGGCTTGCCACAGCTATCTCGTAACCGAACCCGGCGTGCTGCCGCCCTGGGCGGTGCCTGGATCGCCTGCATACTGCTGGCCGCCCACTGCTTCGGCACCGCCTGGTGCAACCTGTTCATCGGGGCGGCACTGTCGATCCACCTCGTCTCGGCCCTGCTGCCCTATCACGCCACCCTGGCCTTTCGGCCTCTCCGTCAGCGTGCCGCGATCAGTCTGCTGACTTATGGCGCGCTACTGGTCGCGATCTACCTTCCGCTGAACAGGATGATCGAACGCTACATCCTGCCTGTCCGCGTCGCCATACGCCCTGCAAACCTGCCCTGGGAGCCCGGAGACACCCTGCTGATTCGTCGCAATCAGGGCAGCAACTGGCAGCCCGAGCGAGGAGCGATCGTCGCATACGAATTCTATACGGGTGTTGCGATCGACCGGGTCCTGGCCCGCGCGGGGGACGTCGTGGTTGTCAAGGACGACGTGCTGACGGTCAATGGCCAGGTGCCGCCGCCGTCGATGTCTCCGCTGGCCCCGCTTAAGGGGCTGCCGAACGGGATGCTGCAGATCCCGGATGGGCAGCTGTTCATCCTGGACTCCGCATCGGTGCGGTTTACGCGGGAGGCCAATGCCGCTACACTGAAGACCTACGGTCTGGTTCGACGACAGCAGCTGATCGGCGCACCCTTCATGATCTACCACCCGCTGTCCCATCGGAAACGACTGAAATGAGTCGATTCTCCAAGCTAGAGTTCGGCGAGGGGGAGACCCACGAGCCGACCCACCGACCGGAGGTGGTCAAGGACGAGCGCTACTACCTCGGCCTGGCGCACGAGCGGCTGGAGGACGGCAACTTCGAGAGCGCGCTGCGCTTCTACTCGCGTGCGCTCGAGTTCGACGCGCAGCTCCCCGAAGCCTGGCTGGGCCAGGTGGTATCGCTGATCGAACTGGAGGAGCCCAGCGAAGCGCTGGTCTGGGCCGACAAGGGGCTGGAGATGTTTCGCAATCAGCCGGAGATGCTCGCCGCCAAGGGCGTCGCGGTGGTGCGACTGGGAGAACTGAGCAAGGCGCTGGCGTTGTCGGACGCCGCCCTGGCCGAGAAAGGCTCCAGCTCCTATCGCTGGCGGGCCCGTGGCGATGTGCTCCTCGGGCGGGGAGACCGCAACGCGGACTTCTGTTTCGACAAGGCCCTGGCGGCGGCTGGCGGCGAGTGGTTCGAGCCGCTGGCGATCGGCCGGGTTCAGCTGCACTACGGACGGCATGCCGCGGCGCTGCGGTTCCTCGAGGAGGCCGTCTCGCGCAACGGATCGAGCGCCTTTCTCTGGGAGAACATGGGTCGCTGCCACGAGGGGATGGGGCGTCTGGGACAGGCAGAGCAGGACTATCAGAACGCCCTCGACCTGGAGCGCTACCGAGATGTCGCGCGCGCCCGCCTGCAGCGACTGCGGCAGCGCGGGGTGTTCGCGCGCCTGTCCACGATCCTACGAGCCTGGTTTTCGCGGAAGAATTGAGATGAACATCAACAAAATCCTGACGACGGCCCGCGAGCGAGACGCCTCCGACATCCATCTGATCGCCGGCTTGCCCCCTGCCTTTCGAGTCAATGGCGAGATCATCATCGCCAACGGAGACGTGCTCTCGCAGATCCAGACCAAGGCGCTGACCTACGAGCTGCTGACCGCCGAGCAGCGGCAGGTCTTCGAGGAGCGGCGGGAGCTGTGCATCTCTATCTTCGATACGCCCGCCGGCCGCATTCGGATGACCGCCTATCTGCACGCCGGCAGTCCGGAGGCCTCGATCCGCCTGTGCAATCAGAAGATCCACACTGCCGAGTCGCTCGGGCTGCCAGCCGTGATCGACGAGCTGGCCCGCCGCCCCAGCGGACTGGTCCTGATCACGGGGCCCACCGGGGTGGGCAAGACCACCACGCTGAACTACATGGTCAACATGATCAACCTGGAGCGACGCTGCAAGATCGTCACCATCGAGGACCCGATAGAGTACGTCCACGCACCCCGCCGAGCGATCATCGTCCAGCAAGAGCTGCACACCGACACCCCTTCATTCGCCAGTGCGCTGAGACACGTGCTCCGGCAGGATCCCGACATCATCGTCATCGGAGAGATGCGAGACCTGGAGACCATTCAGACCGCGCTGATCGCGGCCGAGACCGGACACCTGGTGATTGCCACGCTGCACACACCCAGCGCGACCCAGACGATCGACCGGGTGGTCTCGGTCTTTCCGGCGACACAGCAGAACCAGATCCTGGTCCAGCTGGCCGACACCCTGCAGGGGGTCATCGCGCAGAAGCTGCTGCCCCGCGCTGACCGCTCGGGACGGGTGCTGGCGACCGAGGTGCTGATCACGACCGGGGGCATTCGCAACATCATCCGCGAGGGCAAGTTCCAGCTGCTGGCGACCGGCATGCAGACCGCGGGGCGGGAGGGGGACGGCACCTGCACCATCGACATGTCGCTCGAGACGCTCTACCAGCAGGGCCTGATCACCTACGACGTGGCGATCAGCCACTGCCGCGACCCGAAGTACTTCCGCACCAAGCTCAAGAGCTAGTCGGCAGCAGCAAGCGAGGGTTTAGCGACACCACGGATCGGCTCCGCCTGTGTTCACCGTCGCTTTTTCATCCGCTTGAAGTACTTGCGCAGGACCGTCTCCGACGGGGACCCCTGGACCTCGATGCCGCGCATCAGGTAACCGATGAAGATGTAGCCCACCGGCCGGTGTTTTCCTTTCAGCGCCAGATACTCCTCCAGGGAGATGTGGAAGTAGTAAGGCTGCATCTGCTTGAGGAACTTGCTCTGCTCGGCCTCCAGCTGCAGGTCCGGCTCCCCGTGATGGAAGTAGGCCTCCCCCACCAGCCAGCGGCAGCCGCTCTGTTTGGCGGCCTGGGCGATGTGCAGATAGTTCTGTCGGACCAGCGCTCGGAAGGGCGCCTGCTTGAGATACTGGTGGTCGATGGTGAAGCCCAGATAGTCGTAGCCCTTCACACGATACCCCGGATGGGCCTGCCCGACCTTGGCCATCAGCTTGCCCTTGTAGATCTTGCGGATCTTCGGCAGCAGCTCCCGATGCCAGCGCGAGGCCAGCTCGACGCGCCGATCGGTGGCGGCGTCCGGCTTGGACATCGGCGACTCCGGGGCCACCGTGCTGGTCAACCGCGCCGGCAAGACATCACTCTGCAGCG
>CAZANL010000145.1:0-9199 GCA_964486115.1 uncultured Planctomycetota bacterium | reverse complement strand
GAGCCCGACCGAGACCATCTCGTCGTCCGAGAGAAAGCTCAGGCCTCGAACATCGGCAGCGGCGCGTAACGCCAGCAAGGCCGGATTCCGCTCGTGGGCGATCGCCTCACGCAGCGCTTCGATCTCCCCCGCTCCCGACCAGGCCGCCTCATTGAGCTCGGTAGCGGCATACAGTGCATCGATCGGGGCCGAGATGGCGAGGCTCATTCCGCCCGGAAAGATGCGCTCGACCAGTTGTTCTTTCCAGCCGACGGCCTCGAGCAGGCGACCTGCTCGCTCTCGCCAGGCTTCGACGGCCGACAGCACGTCATCCCCTGCCTGATAGACGACATCGAGAACCGCACCCGGCTCGTCCATCAGGATATTCGGGCCAGTCAGTCGGCGAGAGTCACAAACCTCCAATGGGCCTCAGTCTCCGCCATCTTCACGACTGATCACCCGGACGCCGCGCTCGTCGGTCGCTAAAGTTTCCCCCTCGTCGAGCAACATCTGGGGTGCTGGAATTCGCACGGATGGCGCCGCCTTCCTGGACGGCGGCGCCGAGCATTCGGAGGTGAAGCCGGTGATCTGCCGCCAGGTCCGGGCCAACGCGTCGCCGAAGATCAGCACCAGGTCATCCGTTTTGGCCATCGAGAGCGCGGAGTGAACGGCAGCCTCCTCCTCAGAGAGGACCTCGATCTGTTCGATCGGCACGCCGCTATCGAGTAACTTCCGGCGCAGCCGCATCGGCACCTCATCCGACTCCCGCCCACGCAGGTTGTCGTCACGACGACAAATATAATGGTCGAAATGACCCGCTGCCGTGCTGGCCACTTCGTCGATGTCCTCGTCTCGCCGGTCACCCGGCGCAGAGAGCACGAGGATCCGCCGGCCTTTGGTCTCGAGATTCTGGACCACCTGAACCATCGCAGTCACTGCTGCGGGATTGTGCCCATAGTCCAGAATGACCCTGAAGGGATGCTCGTCGAAGATGTTCATCCGGCCCGGGGCTTGGAAGTAGGTGGTGTCGAACGTCCGCAGGCCGTGTCGTATGTCCTCCAGCCCGACTTTCATGCTGTACGCGACCGCGGCGGCGAACATCGCGTTCTGGACGTTGTGCACCGCACGACCTTCGAGCGTGGCTGGGATCAGATGAGTCCAGAGCAGCGGGATATGCGCCCCGCCGTCGTAGATCGTGATCATGTAGCCCACCGCACCCTCCTCGAGGACCACCGCCCTGCCGGCGGCGCGGATGTGCTCGCGCACCAACGGGTGACGCGGATTGAGAGTGACGTAGCACAGATGCGACGAAGTTGTGTGATCGGCCATCTTGAGGCACAGCGGGTCGTCCGCATTCAGCACCGCGGTATCCCGCGCCACTTCGACCACGGTCCGCTTCACACGAGCCAGCTCTTCCAGAGTGTCGATGCCACGCAGCCCCAGGTGGTCCGACTGGATGTTGAGCACCGCCCCGACAGTGCAGCGCTGACAGCCCATCCCGCGACGCAGCAGGCCACCCCGCGCGGTTTCCAGCACCGCCACCTCAACCGCTGGGTCGCGCAGCACCATTCGCGCGCTGACCGGGCCGGTCATGTCCCCCTCGACGGTCAGACGACCGTCGATGTAGACCCCATCCGATGTCGTGGTCCCCACACACTGGCCAGCCAGCTTGCAGATATGAGCGACCATCCGGGTGGTCGTCGTCTTTCCGTTGGTTCCGGTGATAGCCGCGATCGGGATACGCACCGGAGCGCCAGCAGGCAGCAGCATATCCATCACCGGCCCGGCGACGTCCCGTGGCGTACCCTCGCTCGGCGCCACATGCATCCGGAAACCGGGTGCCGCATTGACCTCGCAGATCGCTCCACCAGCCACGCGGTAGGAGCGACTGATATCGTTGGTCAGAAAATCGACTCCACCGACGTCCAGCCCAATTGCCCGCACCGCGCGCACGGCCATGTCACGGTTGTCCGGGTGGACCAGGTCGGTCACATCGACCGCGGTCCCGCCTGTCGACAGGTTGCCCGTGGACCGCAGGTAGACGATCTCGTCCGCGGCCGGCACCGTCTCATCGTCATAACCCTTGAGCTCGAGCAGGCGACGCGCCTGATGATCCAGCTTGAGAAATGTCAGCACCTTCTCGTGGCCAATCCCCCTGCGAGGATCCTGGTTGACCACCTCGATCAGCTCGGCCACTGTCTTCTGACCATCGCCCTTGACGTGCCCGGGTACGCGTTGCGCAACCGCCACCAGCTGATGGTTGACCACCAGCATCCGGTGGTCGAGCCCTTCGATGAACTTCTCGACGATCACCGTGCGGCTATGTTCGCGGGCCTGCTTGAAGGCGACCGTGACCGACGCCTCGTCCTTCAGGTTGATCGAGACACCACGCCCATGGTTGGCGTTGAAGGGCTTGACCACTACGGGCCAGCCGATGCGTTCGCATGCCGTTACCGCTTCCTCGCCAGAGTAGACCAACTCCTGGTGCGGCACGGGTAACCCCAGATCACCGAGGATCTGATTGGTCTCGTCCTTGTCGCAGGAGATCTCGACTGCTATGTGGCGCGTTTCACCGGTGATCGTCGCCTGAATCCGCCGGGCATGCTTGCCATGGCCAAACTGAACCAAGCTGTGACGATTCAGCCGCAGCCAAGGAATATCGCGAGCTTCGGCCGCTCGAACCAGTGCAGCCGTGCTAGGCCCAAATGCGCGCCGCTGTGCATAGCGGATGAAATCGCTGCGCTCGGTCTCCCAGTCGAAATCGGAGTCTCGGGCACTGCGCAGATGCTCCGGCAGCAACGCGCCGATGACCCGCATCGCCAGTCGCCCCGCAGCCAGCCCGACCTCCTCTTGCTCGTACTCGTAGACCACATCGTAGTGGCCGGGCTCGCCCGCCCCCCTCGTGCGACCAAACGTCACGTCAGCCCCGGCGATGTTCTGCAACTCGATGGAGACGTGCTCCAGCACGTGCCCCAGCCAGGTCCCGTCATCCTCGGTCAGGCGCCGAACAAAACCGCCTGGCTCGCCGTACGAACAACCATGCTCCCCCAACCCAGGCAGCCACTCCAGCAAACCCGCCCAGAAGGATTCACCGAGACGGCCGCTCGGCCAGAACTCGAGTTCTCCGAGGTCGATGGTCAGCCGGATCACCCGGAAGTTGGCATAGTGGTTCGGCCCGATAAAGACCGAGCGGGCAAGCACCTTCATTCGGGAACTCCGGCAACCGCGCCAGGACGGGCCTGGCGAGAAGTGATGTTGTAATGGGCGCCCTCAACCAACACATGCAGCGTGATGCCGATCACGCAGACCGGGTCGTGACGACGAGCCGAGTCCATCGAGGAGTACTCCATTCCGGACGGGTCAATCACGGTGATCGCTCCGCTGCCAACCACATCGAGGGTGTCGTCCGGCGCGATGAACGCGGCGGTGTCCTCATCGAGACCGATCCCGATCGGCCGTGGATTGTAAGCCAACGCCGTCAACAGACGGCCCAGACGGTCCCGCTGTCGGAAGTGCTGGTCGATGATCGCCAACGACGTCAGCCCAAGGCCGGGCGCCAGCGTGACCATGTCGCTCTGCGGGGTCGACCCCTCATCCCCGTAGGCGATCATGTGCTCGGAGACAAAAGCTGCCCCCGCCGACGTGCCAGCGACATGCAGCCCCTTGGTCCGGTTGCGACGGCGCAGCATCTCGGCCACGGCCGTCCCGCCGATCGTCGTCGAGAGACGCAGCTGGTTGCCGCCCGGGAAGAAAACCCCATCCGCCATCCGCAACGTGTCCAGATAGTCACGACGCTCGCAGTCGGCACGGTCGTTGAACGGCAGGATGTCGACTCGCTGAGCGCCAAGACGCTCGAAGACCTCCTGATAGCGCGGGCCGGTCTCCTCCAGCATGGAAGCGGTCGGGATCACTGCAATACGCGCCCCGCCCTGCCCACCGCAGAGCTGAACGAAGCGGTTCAAGATGTCAGGATCCCGCACCTTTGACTCCGCTCCGCCAATCGGGATGATGTATCCTCGGTTCACGTGGCACATCATAGCGCTTTTCGACGGTTTGCAACATTCTCTCGCAGCTTCGCAATTTTCCGTCGCCACATCGAGCGCTCATCATAGAATGACAGGCATGGCAAAACTCTATTTTCGGCACGGGACGGTCGGATCGGCCAAGACCCTGAACCTGTTGGCCGTCGCACACAATTATCGCCAGCAGGGCAAGCAGGTTCTGTTGCTCAAGCCAGCCCTCGACGTACGCTTCGGACGGGATGCGATCGCCTCCCGCGCGGGCTTGGTACAGAAGGCCGATCTGCTCCTGGAAGCGGACACCGATCTGGACCTCAAGCGATTCGAGGGGATCCACTGCGTGCTAGTCGACGAGGCGCAGTTCATCAGCGAGAAAGCCGTCGAGCAGCTGCGCGACCTGACGCGCAGTATGGGAATCCCGGTGATCTGCTATGGGCTACGAACCGACTTCAAGTCCCGGCTGTTTCCGGCCTCCAAGCGGCTGCTAGAGCTGGCCGATTCGATCGAGGAGATCAAGGTCACCTGCGCATTCTGCAACAGCAAGGGCGTATTGAACCTCAAGCAGGTGAATGGCCAGCCACTGCGCGATGGACCCACTGTCCAGCTGGGGGCCGAGGAGCTCTATCTGCCGGTGTGCTATGGCTGCTACGCCGAAAAACTGGGGATCAGCGGCTCTTGGCAGCCGGAAGAGGCTTGCTCACGCTAATGAACGCTGGTGCAGACAAACCGCTCAGGTGACAGCTGTCCCAACCCGAAAAAGCGATCAGTCACCGGCCAGCGTGGCGGTCCCCAGCGACTCGACGGGTGTTCCGCGGACGATTTCATTGTAGGACAGCACGGTGATCCCGTGCTGGACCCCTTCACAGATCTTGTGGACGTGATAGCGAATCTGCGGTGAGGTGAGTGCCACCGGGTTGTGTCCTGCGTTGAGCAATCCCTCGAGTTCGACAGTGAGTACGTCGACGATCTTGTTCAGCGTCACCGGCGGCAAGGAAAGATAGCTGCCCTGCTCTGTGTGCTGAATCCCTGACGCGATGGTCTCCTCTAGATTTGGATCCAGGGTGATGCAGTAGATCTTCCCGTCCTCTTCAAGACACGCCTTGCAGATGATCGGCGCGAGCGAATTGCGCACGTACTCGGTCAGTATCTGCACCTCCTTGGTCTTGGGCGCATACTCCGACAGCACTTCGAGAATCTTGGCCAGGTTGCGAATCGAAACCTGCTCTGACAGCAGGCCGTGGAGAACCTTCTGGATCTCGCCCGGCTTCATCACATCCGGCACCAGTTCGCCGACAACTGTCGGGTTGGTCTCCTTGAGATTCTCGAGCAGCTTGTTGACGTCCTCTCGGGTGAGCAACTCGGCCGCGTTCTTTTTGATCGTCTCGTTGAGGTGAGTCGCCATGACTGTCGGCGCATCGACGACGGTGTAGCCCATCGCCTCCGCTTTCTGTCGCTGCGCCTCGGTGATCCAGACCGCGGGCAGGCCATAGGCCGGCTCGGTCGCTTCGGTTCCCTCGATACGCCCGGTCGCCAAGCCCGGATCCATCGCCAGATGGTGATCGGCCATGCAGAAGTTGCGATCCACCTCGACACCATGGATCTTGAAAAGATACTGGTTCGGCTCCAGCTGCATGTTGTCCCGTATGCGAATCGGTGGCACGACCAGCCCCAACTCCATGGCCATCTGGCGGCGGATCATCGTCACGCGGTCGAGTAGGTCACCCCCCTGGGTCTGATCGACGAGGCGGATCAGGCCGTAGCCGATCTCGATCTCCATCGGATCTACCTTGAGCAGGCCCTCCACCTTCTCCGGCTCCCTCTGCTCCTCCAGGACCTCTGCCTTCCGGGTCCGCTCCTCCTTTTGCTCTATATCCCGCATCAACCAGGCCAGCCCAGCCGCGGCGACTGACAGCCCCATCATCGGAATGGCGGGCAGGCCGGTCAGGGCCATCACCGCCAGGAATCCCGAAGCAACAGCGAGCGACCGTGGCTGGGACAGCAGCTGGCCGACGAACTCCTCGCCCAGCTCCTCGGTCGAGGCCGCCCGGGTAACGATCAGGCCAGCCGCAATGGCGATGATGAAGGCCGGGATCTGACTCACCAGGCCGTCACCAATCGTCAACTTGGTGAAGGTCTCGAGCGCAGACGCCCAATCCATGCTGTGGCGCAACCAACCGATAAAGAAGCCCCCGAGAATGTTGATCACCGTGATGATCAGCCCGGCGATCGCGTCCCCTCGAACGAACTTGCTGGCGCCATCCATCGCCCCATAGAAATCCGCCTCTCGAGAGATGTCGTCCCGACGCTGACGCGCCTGTGCCTCGTCGATCAGCCCACTGTTGAGGTCAGCGTCGATCGCCATCTGCTTGCCGGGCATGGCGTCCAGAGTAAATCGTGCTGCGACCTCGGAGATGCGCGTCGCCCCCTTGGTGATGACGACGAACTGCACGATGATCAGGATCAAGAACATCACGACGCCGATGATCGGATCCTGCCCCGCAACGAAAGTGCCGAACGCCTTGATCACTCCGCCGGCAGCCTCTTCCCCCTTGGTCGGCGCATTGACCAGAATCAACCGGGTGGTGGCAATATTGAGCACCAGCCGAAACAGGGTGATCACCAGCAGCAAGGACGGGAACACGCTGAACTTGAGCGGCGTGTCGATGTAGATCGTGGTCAACAGAATCATGATCGCCATTGCGAACATGAAGGTGAGCAGCAGGTCGATGACCACCGGCGGGAACGGGATGATGATCACCGCCGGCAGCGCGACGATGGCGATCGTGACCGCCAGGCCGCGGTACTTCTTGAAGGTTTCCATCAACGAAGTCATGACAACCTAAGCTCGGGAGGGACCCTGTTCTTATACCCCACGGGACGGCATTGGGCTACAGGCTTGGTTGCCCTGACCGGGACCTTGCGTTTCAACAGGACGATCGCGCCGTCATGCAGGTCCCCCCTGGCCAAGTCGGTCATCTTTCAGATCCTGCCCGGGCTGCTCAAACACTCTCAAAACGCCAGCCGGCACGTACATCCCGCTGCAGCCCCCACCCACAGCCCTGGCTAGCCAGCCAGCTTCCCTGACAGGCGGTAAACGTAGGCCAAGATTTCAGCGAGCGCCTGCCAGAACTGCTCCGGGACATAGTCTCCCACTTCGACAGCCGCGTACATGGCCTGAGCCAGTTCCTTCTTCTCGACAATCGGCACACTGTGCTCGAGAGCCACCTCCCGGATTCGCTCAGCGAGATGCCCGGACCCCTTGGCCACCACCTGCGGGGCAATGCCCTCTTCGCTATCATACTTGATTGCGATCGCGAGGTGGGTCGGGTTCGTGATCACCACGTCCGCTTCTGGCACCTCCCCCATCATCCGCTTCAGCGCCATCTCGAGTTGGACCCGCTTCCGACGGGCCTTGATCTGTGGATCCCCCTCGAGCATCCGCATCTCCTCCTTGACCTCGAACTTGCTCATCAGGAGGTCCTTCTCATACTTCCAGCGCTGGTAGAAGAAGTCGATGAGGCCGATGAGCAGCAGCATGAGGGCGGTTCGCAGAGCCATGACGAATGTCACGCTGCCCATGTAGGCCATGATCTCGCGCAGATCCCGGCCCAGCAGGTCCGGGATCTTGGGGAACGCATCCATCAGCGTCCAGACCAGCACAACGCCGATGGCCGTCATCTTGAGCAAGGACTGGATCAGCTTGACCCAGCCGTTCATGCCAAATATGTTCTTCATCCCGGAAATCGGGTTGAGCTTGTTCCACTGCGGCTCCAACGCCTCGAAGCCGAAATACCAACCGACCTGGATCAGGTTGATCACGAGAGCAACGAGAAAGATCGCCAGGACAAGCGGAGCTAGTATGATGATCATCCGCAACAGACCCCTGGAACCGTAAGCGACGGTGCTCTCTGCAGTGATGTCGAACTGGCCCATCGAGGAAAGGATCAGCTCCATAAACGAACTCAGCTCCCCGATCAGGGCCTGACCGTAGAACCAAAAGACGATCACGGCAGCTAGCATGACGACCGCGGTACTCAGATCAGAGCTTCTGGCGACCGTTCCTTTCTTGCGAGCATCGAGTTTCTTCTTGGCTGTCGCCGGCTCGGTCTTTTCTCCATGTTCGTCCTCCGCCATCAGCCGCCACCCATCAGGTCGACAATCCGGTTGAGGTCCTTCAGCAACAGGCCGAACAGCCCCTCGAAAGACACGACCATCAGAGGCACCATCACGGTGAAGCCGACGAGCCCGATCACGATGCGAGCCGCGAAGCCGATGATGAACAAGTTCATCTCCGGCACGACCTTGGAGATAAAGCCGAAGGCAACCGTGCTGAAAAAGATGGCGACGATCACTGGCGAGGCCAGCTTGACTCCGATGACGAACATCCAACCAACCAACCTGAAGGAGATCAGCTGGGGCAGGGGGTCCTCAAACGCCATTGTGCCCAAGGGAACGATGTCGAACGAGCGCACGAGCGCCGAGAGCAACATGTGATGCCCATCGATTGCAAGGTAGACCAGCAGCGCGAAGAGGAAGTTGAATTGCCCCACGATCGAGACCCGACGGTTGGACACCGGGTCGATCACGTTGGCCATCGCGAAACCCATCTCCTGGCCCATCAGGATGCCCGCCATCTGGAACGCCAGGAACAGGATCGTGGCCGAGAAACCCATGATCACACCGATCGCCACCTCGGAGAAGCAAGCCACCAGGTAGCCACCCGGGTTATCCGGCAGAACCACCGGAGCCAGCCGCATGATGGGCATCATGATCAGTGCCAAGATCAGCGCCATCGTCGCCTTCAGCCTCCGTGGGATGACCTGGCTACCGTAAAGCGGCGCCCCCATGAACAGACCCGCGAAGCGGAAGTAGATCAGCAGGAAGGTCTTGAACTGAAGGACATGCCACTCGATCATCCTACCCGCCGAAAAGGTCCGGCATGGTGACGAACAAGCGGATCGTGTAGTCCATCATCACCGAGACGATCCAGGGCAAGATCATCAGCAGCGTCATGACCACGGCAAAGATCTTCGGAATGAAGGTCAGCGTCTGCTCCTGCACACTCGTCGCGGACTGCAGGATACTGACTCCCACGCCGACGACGAGACCGACCGTCAGCAGTGGTAGCGCAATCATCAGCGTGAGCAGGAGGGCCTCTCGCCCAAGTTCGATGGCTACCTGAGCTTCGTCCACCATCAGTT
>CAZANL010000144.1:0-9201 GCA_964486115.1 uncultured Planctomycetota bacterium | reverse complement strand
ACTCTTTACATACACGACGCTATTACGAACTCCTCTTGTCCGTTGAGAACCAGGCGGCCGGCGTCGAGTAGATCAAGGCGAGCCAGGGCTCGCAGCAGGACGGTCTTGCCCGCTCCGGTGGGCCCCAGCAGCGCTGTGATCTCCCCGCGTGCCAGCTCGAGATCGACCCCGTCGAGCAAGCGAGCGGTGCCTGACGATCGCACCAGGCCGCAGCCCTGCAGCAGCGTGTTCACTTGCCGATCTGTCGTGAGACGCGGGTACCGGGCGGTACCTTCAATGTCAGGGCGATCTTCGAGAGATCCGGGTTGAGCTTGAACTCGGTGATTTCGAGACGGACATGATCCCCGCGGTGGGACCTTTGTTCCAATGCGGTTACCAGATGGTCGGTGAACCACATTTTCACCACGGCTATCGAAGCGCGCTTGTCGCGGGGCAGCATGACGAGCAGGTCCTGGCCGCGGTCTGTGGAGTGTGTGATGCGATAGTGCGCGGGCAGCGCTTTCACGTCACCGCCGAACAGCGGAAAAGGAGTCGAAGACTTACGTGACGAGTCGTGCGGATAGATCTCGAGCCGCTTGGACACCGGGTAGTGCAACTTGACCTGCTTGCCGTCGACCAGCAGCTCGAACTCCACGGCTCCCATCAGATCACTCACGATCATGTGCAGCCGCTTCTCCTTGAGCCGGGCCACGCCGCGGCTCTTGCGCGGCTTCCGTAGTACGCGCAGTGTCTTGGTCTGCTCGAAGCGGACCCGAAGGGTGCGAGCTTTCCGCATCTTCGCGGCCCACTCGGAAAGGAACGTCTTGACCTCGGGTGGTGTGTCGGCGTGAACCGATTGCACGAGCAGGATCAGGGCAGCGACAGCCAGTGTTCTCATCGTCGTTCCATTATGCCGAAGGCCGCAGGCAGCACAACCAGCGACGCCAGCAGGGCGCCTCCCATGCCAACAAGCGAGAGCAACCCGACCGAGGCGAGACCGAGGTTCTGGGACAGGGCCAGGCTGCCGAAGGTCACCATCGTGGTCAGTGAGGTGAGCACGACGGCGCCCCCCGTGGCATGGTAGAGCGTGGCGATCCCCGCTTCAGGATGTTCGAGGTAGTGCGCCACCAGGTGGATTCCGTCATCCACTCCGATCGCAAGCACCATCGGCAGCACTCCCAGGTTCATCAGGTTCAGCCGGGCGCCCAGGACGGCGAACAAGCCACCGGTCCAGAGCGCGCCGAGAAAGGCGGGCAGGAGGACCAGCAGGACCTTCCCCGGGTGACGGAAACGGGCCAGCAAGACCAGCAGCACTGCGCCGAGTGTCAGCAACGAGACCTGGCCGAAGTCTCGCCGGACTTGGCGGGCAGATTCCGACGACACCAGATACAGACCACTGATCGCGCCCGTTGCCTGGGCCTTTTCCATCGCCTTTCGCAGCCGGCTCACCACTATCTCTCGCTGGTGATCCGTCCAGAGTGATTCACGCGGAAGCGCTACCACCAAGGCGTAGCTGCGGTCGGCCGATCGACGGATGCACCGGGCGATCGTTTCTCCCAGACCGGCCTGGCGAAGCTGGTCGAGGGTCAACGGCACACGGAGCGCGGCTGCCTGCTCCACTGTCCGACGATAGTCAGTGTAGGCTGCGGGATCGAAGCCGACCTCCTTCAGCGCCTGCTCGAGTCGCCTGGCCACATTCGCTGGGTCCTTGCTGGCCAGAACCTCTAGCACCCCCGCCTGGCGAATCGGGTCCGGACAGATTGCGGCGATGGAGAATCGAGAAACAAGCGTGCCGTCATCGATCAGCTTCGCGAGCGGCGTTTCCAGCCGCTGGCAGGCCGCAAGCACCTCTTGCTCGGTTGCCCCCTCCAGTAGAACCAGCAGTGGCTCGCGAGAACCACCGAAGATCTGACTGATACGTTTCTGCGTGGCTAGCGGGCGGGATTCTCGAGCGTGAATCTTGCGCAGGTCGGTCTCGAATGGCTGCTCGATGTGCCAGATTCCAGCCAGCGCTGCGAGGGTCGCCAGGACCGTCAATGCCAGTACCGCTCTCGCATGGCGATGTGCCCAGACCGCGCACTCAACCGCACCCAGCGATCTGGGCGGTCCCGCATCCGACTGGAGCAGCCGCAGCAGGATCGGCGGCAAGAGCAGGAACGCACCGACGAAGCAGGCCAGGATGCCGAGGGCGGTGAGCTGCCCCATCTGGCGCAGGAACGCCTGATCGGAGACCTGGAACGCCGCAAAGGCCGCCGTCGAGGTGAGCGCTGCAAGCAGCAGCCGGCCCCTGGTGCCGAGAATGGCCGAGTGAATCGCATCGCGTGGAGACATCCCGCCGTCGCGTTGGACGATCGCGGCGACAGAGAGATGAATGGTGAAGTCGATCCCGAGCCCCACCAAGATCGCGCTGCAGCCCAGCGAGAGCGCGGAAAGCTCCAGCCGTATCCCTGCGAACAAACCGATACCAACGACCGCTCCCCACAGGGTCGGCAGACACAGCAGCGCGACCGCGGACAGTCGAACACGTAGGCCGACGGCCAGCAACAGGGCGGCCAGCAGCACCGAGAGCGAGAGGCTGCGGGTCAAGTCTCGCCGAATGAGTCGCTCACTCTCCTCGGTGAGACTGTAAGAACCGGTGGTCCGGACGGTCAGCCCCCGAGCCCAAGGCTGGGACAGGGCTGTGCCAGCGGTGCGCTGGACGGCATCAGTCAGCTGTCTGGCAGCACTGGGATTGCTGGCCGGTACGGCCCCGGTGACGGTGACCAGCAGCGCCTGCCCGTCAACCGAGAGATGGGCTAGCGAGCCCGGCTTGAACTGGTAGGCTCCACGCAAGGAGGCCAGCCTGCTGACCAGTGGCCGGTGCAGGTCGAGGGGGTCCCGCGATGCCCACTCCTCGGCCGGCCCCAGGCCGGGCATCGAGAGCCGGTTGAGCTGGATCGTCAAGCGTTCACGGAGTCCAGCCTCAGAGAACGTTTGCTCCAGCTCGGATCCGTCGAAATAGAGTACCCACCAGGGTCGTACTTTTTCGATCAACAGACGCTGTGTCTGCAGACCTTCGCCAAACGAGACAGCGCGGACCGTCGACTCGTCGGCCAATCCAGCCTGCAGTGATCGTGCGAGCCGGAGCAGATCCTTCTCTCGCCCTGGGCGGTCCGCCTCGAGCAGCAGGAATGCCTGGTCCTGCATCTCGAACAGCGTCTCGATACGATTCAGGGTGCGCGCGGCAGGAGAACTGAGCATTCGGGTGGGGTCAGTCACCAGCCGCACTCGCAGTAGCAGCAGGGTAGAAATTGCCAGCAGCGCCAGGACCAGCACGATGGCTGTTCGCGGGGCGTCAACTGGCCAGCGGGTCAGTCGGTCATACATCCAGAGGGATTATGCCGTATGATCTGACATCATGCACGACGCGGTCGTGATCACCGGCATGGGACTGGTCAGCTGCCTGGACGGCGATCTTCCGGGGACCTGGCAAAGACTGCTCGCTGGCGAGTCGGGGATCGGGCCTATCACCTCGTTCGATGTGCGTGATTACCCGGTCAAAGACGCTGGTGAAGCGCCGCCGCTGCCTGGTGGCGGAGACCCGCTGGAAGCGGCGTGTGGTGAGGCGCTGGGGCAGGCCGGGATTGCCCAGATTGCCGATCCAGCGCGCTGCGGGCTGGTCATCGGATCTTCGCTGGCAGCCGCCGCATCCAGTGAGAGATTCTGGGAGGGGCACCTGCGCGGTGAGTCGGATCCCGCGCTCCTGGAAAGCTATGCCGTCGAGCCGATGCTCGATCGACTCAGCCGGCGATTCGATCTGCGCGGCGAGTCCGTGCTGGTCAGTAATGCGTGTGCGGCAGGCGGGAGCAGCATCGTGGCTGCCGCTGATCTGCTGAAGTTGGGACGGCTGGACCTGGTCCTGGCCTGTGGTAGTGATCCGCTAGACCTGCACACCTTCGCTGGATTTGGTGTCATCCGGGCGCTGGCCGAGAACGTCATGCATCCGTTCAGTCCCCGACGTGACGGGATGAAGCTGGCCGACGGGCATGCCGCGCTGGTGCTCGAGCGAGAGTCGGCAGCAAGGCGGGCGGGGCGGCAGCCACTGGCCCGATTGCTGGGATATGGCGAGTCGGCCGACGCCTACCACCGGACCCAGCCGCAGCCGCAGGGCACCGGGGCGGCGCTTGCCATGCGACGCGCGCTGGCGATGGCAGGGCTGGAGCCGGACCAGATCGACTACGTCAACCTGCATGCCACGGCGACGCCGGCCAACGATCTGGCCGAGTTCCGAGCGCTCCGGGAGGTTTTTGGCGAACGGGTACACGAGATGCCTCTGCACGCCACCAAGCCGGCACTGGGTCATACGCTGGGGGCGGCAGGTACGGTGGAGGCGTTGGTCACCTTGATGGTGCTCATCGCGCAGCAGTTTCCGCCGACTCTGGGGGTGGGCGAGCTCGAGGAGGAGATGGGACGGCTGGATCTGATTCCCCAGCGTCGAGATTCGATCGTCAGGCAGGGTATGAGCAATTCCTTCGGCTTTGGCGGAAGCAACACGTCGCTGATCTTCGGAGTCGTTTCGTGACCGCTCGAATCACTGGAATGGGTCTGGTCTCGCCGCTGGGAGTGGGTGTGGCGGCCTACGAGGAGGCGCTTTCGCGTGGCCTTCGATCCCCCACCGTTTTCGAAACAGACTTCGATGCCGAGACGTACACCGATCCCAGAACATTGCGCAAGGTTTCTGGGCTGACCCGGCTGGTCACTGTGGCGACGGCGCTGTGTCTGGAGCAGGCCGACCTGTCAGAGGAAGACGTGGTGCGGGACCAGACCTCCGTGTTACTGGGCAACTGCTTCGGTTCTAGCAATTACCACCTGGAGTACCATGAAGCGCTGCGCAGACACGGCCTGACCGCCGCCAGCGCGTTGTTGTTTGCCGAGAGCGTGTTCAACGCTGCGTCCAGTCACGTGGCCAAGGTGCATCGCCTGCGGGGAGCGAACTTGACTCTGGTCGGCGGGGAGGCGGTTGGTTTGCAGGCGATTACGATGGCTGCGGATCGCATTCGGCTGGGCAGTGTGGCGGTCTTGGCCGGAGGGGCCGAAGAGAGCGCTTCGCTGACCACGCAGTCGCTGATGGCCTGTGGGCTGGTGGACCAGCGACGGCCATTTGCCGAGGGGGCGGCGATGATGTTGCTGCAGTCGGGGAACGGGCCGGCGCTAGCCCGAGTGCTGGGCAGTGGTCGCTCCCGCGATGGCGTGGCGTCTGCGCGCCGGCTTGCGCTCGAGGATGCCGGTGTGGTTGATGTCGACCGGGAGATCGACCCGGGGGTCTGGACCGGTCAAGGATTTGCTTTTACCTCCGCGGCGCGAGCCGCGCTCGGCGTTCTCGAGATCGTGCGGGGTGCGGCGTCCAAGGTGTTGGTGATCGACGAGACGAGCCAAGGCAGCGCCGTCGCTCTGGTGCTCGGCTGTGGTTGAGATCACCGGCTGTGGGCTCGTATCTGGCGCAGGAGTGGGAGTCGATGCCCTGACTGCAGAGGGGCCGCTGGTCTGCCGGATGCCGGTCTCGGACGCCCTCGAGGCCTGCTCGCTGGCGCTGGCCGAGGCACTTGAGCAGTCGGGGCTGGATCCCGGTCGAAGGTGCATTGGCCTGGCGATGGGGACTGCTCTGGGAGGCCTGGCCTGTGGGCCCTACGCTCCTCCGAGCCTGCTGGCGGATCGCCTGGCGCGACGCTTCAGGCTCACGGGTCCGGTCACGACCTTCTCGGTGACCTGCACATCTTCGGTCTACGCCCTGCAGCAAGCTCGGCTCGACCTGGAGGCCGGGCGGGCGGACGCGATGATCTGTGCCGGTGTCGACACCCTGAGCAACTTCATGGCCGCCGGGTTCCAGGCCCTCAATGCCTCGCTTCCGCTTGGAGAGGCGGCCTGCGCCGTGGCCCTCGAAGGTTCCGCGCGAGGAAGCCTGGGGCGGGTTCTAGGATGTGGTCTGCGTGCTGAAGGGATGCATCTGACATCCCCAGATCCCAGCGGGCGGGGAATGATCGCCGCTATTCGGCGGGCTGCGCCACGACTCGACCGGCTGGCCGGCGTCAGCGTGACTGCAAGCGCCTCGCCGGTTTACCAGGTGCTTTACCGCAACACATTCGATCAGCTGTTTGGCGGAGAACCGCCCGGAGTGGCCAGCTGGGAGGGACGAATCGGCCACGTCCTGGCGGCGTCCGGGATGGTGGGTGTGGTGCATGCGGTTCGGCGCCTGCCCGATCTGATGGGTGACGTGTTGGCATTGACGGTAGGCTTCGGTGGCCAGAACGGTGCCATGCGGATTGGTCTTCGATGATCTGTCGAAATGCACCCGAGGATCTCGAAGATCTGTTCCCGGGACGATGGGATCAGCGCCGCCCGATCCATGACGACGTTCGAGAACTGGTGGGCGCTGTTGCCGGGGCCTTGGCGGAGGCTGGATGGTGGGTCCCGGGAAGTGGAGCGGAGGTCGAGGGCGGCTTGGTCGTGGCCACCGATCTCCAGGCCAGCGGTCCCTCTGACCGTTTCGGCGAAGCGGTTGCGTCGGGAGAGCCTGTGTCCCCCACCGACTTCCTCTTTGCGCTGCCCTCATCGGCGGCTGCGGTGATCGGCTTGACGCTTGGTCTACTCGACTACCAGGCCACGATCTGCGGAACCGTCGGAGCCGGCGCTCAGGCCTACCGCCACGGGATGGAATTGATTGCTGCAGGAGAGTTGGAGCGGGTTGTCGTGGCGGGCCTGACCCTCTCAGGTGATTTCCGCATGGCGGTCGCCTACTGCATCGACCCGCAGAGGCAGTCACCGGTCATGGAACCGCTGATAGCGCCAGAATGGCGTGGATTTGCGGCGCCCTCGCTGCTTGACGCTCCCCGAGACGTCGGTTACCAGTGAGCCAATGGCAAATGAATCACAGAAACTGGTGGTCAAGCAGCTGCTGATCAAGCTGTTCCGCTTGCGCATGGAGCCGGGACAGATAGAGAATGACGCCCCGCTGTTCGGTGACGGGTTGGCATTAGATTCGATCGATGCGATCGAACTGGTGACCGGGATCGAACAGGAGTTGGGTGTGCAGATCGAGGGCGAGGAACAGTCTCGCGAGGTCTTTCAGTCGGTTGACACGCTGACCGACTTCTTGGCCGAACAGGGTGCGCTCGGATGAGCGCGGAGGGCTTCCAGCCCACCTTGCCGTACGAGGCGATCGATCTCGCGCCATTCCGTCACCTGCCCGAAGCCTGCTGGTCTGCGGAACTGTACCATGTGGACGCACTGATCGAGGCCGTGGTCAGCCGGCACTGTCGCGATCTGCTTGAATCAATCCCTGCTCAGCAGGTACACCCCGACCGCAGGGCGGCCTATGCCTGGTTGGGGCGACGCGTGGCCCAGTCACCCGAGGTGCTAGGGTCGCCTGTCGGTGAAGGGCCGACGTTCGACTTGATCCAGCTGGCGTACCAGCATTATCCTGCCTGGCTGAGAGGCCAGGTCGAGGCCAGAGAGGTGTTGTTCAGCCGCTCCGCGCTGGCCTTGTGGGAAGCCTATTTCGACAACGCCAATCCGTCATATGCCCCAGTCAACAGACTGGGTGCGGCGGCCGTCGCAGGTCTCGCGGCTGATCCCAAGCGCATACTCGAGGTCGGAGCAGGCTGTGGTAGTGGGACCGAGGCGCTGCTCGATGAGCTGGCCGGTCAGATAAACAGCTACTGTGCGACGGATGTCTCGCCGGTCTTTTTGTCACGGGCCCGGCAGCGTCTGGGGCAGCGTTATCCCGTGCCGATCCAGTTCCAGCGCCTCGACCTCAATCTCCCTTCAGCGGCCCAGAGCCTGGAGCACCCGGAGCAGGGATACGATCTGATCTATGCGGTCAACACCCTGCACACCGTGCGCGATCTTCTGTTCAGTCTGCGTGAACTCGGCGGGTTGCTGTCGAGTGACGGTACCCTCGCGCTGGTCGAGGGGGTACGTCCACAGCCACAGAAGGCGGTCGCGATCGAGTTTTTGTTTCAGCTGACTCCAGAGTTTCATTCCATCCGCACGGATCCGCAGTTTCGACCCAGCGGTGGATTTCTTTATCACGGGGCCTGGCGTGTGGCGCTTGCTCTCGCGGGCTTTTCCAGCGTGCAATATCAGCCGGACATGTCGGACGCGATCACGGCCTACCCGTCCTATTCGATGGCCGCGATCCTGGCACAGCGATGAGTGAGTTGAACCGCTATTTGAGTTTACTTCCCCAGAAGCCGCCAGTGATCTACCTGGATCACCTCATCGAGTTGCAGAACGGCTATTCAGCGACGGCGACTGTCTGCTTTCCGGCAGGTCACCGGATATTCGAAGGACACCTGCCCGGTCGTCCCCTCGTTCCAGGCGTGATCCTGATCGAGGCCATGGCCCAACTCAGTGGGCTGGCGGTGATGCCGGACGAGGGGCAGTCGGTCAGTGGTTTTCTGGCCGAGGTCCAGCGGATGCGGTTCCGGCGACTGGTGGCACCGCAGGAGACGATCACCCTGCGTTCGGTGCTCGCCTGTCGACTGGGGAGCGCGGCCCGCTTCGAGGTCAGCGCCGAGGTGGGTGGTGATCCGGTAGCGGTGGGCGTGCTCACCATCGGCGGCATGAGCCACTGATGGTGAGCATACCTCTCTCAGACGCCACTGCTTCACTTAGTCGAACGTGTCGCCTATCGTGATCGGCCACCGTCAGCACAGGATCCCCATCTAGCGCTGTGAGGCGCCCCGGGTTCTTCGGAGACATAGGCTACCTCGAACTCGGCTGGTGGGACGTATCCGATCGGCTCGAGCAGGCGCCGGTTGTTGAACCAGTCGACCCATCCCAGCGTCGCGAACTCGACACACTCCAGGTTCCGCCAGGGCCCTCGTCTGCGGATGACTTCCGCCTTATAGAGCCCGATCACGGTCTCTGCCATCGCATTGTCGTACGAGTCACCGACACTTCCAACCGACGGCTCGATACCGGCGTCCGCCAGCCGTTCGGTGTACCTGATCGACAGGTACTGGGTGAATTCAAGTGGTCGTCGCAACACCTCGCGAATGAGGAGTTACGATGGGAACAAAGAAGCGGTGCCAATCCGATAGAGCACTGCGTCCACCGATGCGGTCCCCGGGACGACCGCCCAGCTGGCGGCGGGAGCATCAGCAGCTGTTCTGGGCGACGATAGCTCGCGGCTCCTCAAGTGAGAAGGCCGCAGAGATGGCCGGCGTGTCGCCTGCTGTCGGT
>CAZANL010000143.1:2031-9214 GCA_964486115.1 uncultured Planctomycetota bacterium | reverse complement strand
CGAGTGCCGCCACGCTGGAACAGTCGGGGGGAGCAGTAGGCCGACAGGTCGCGCAGCCCGGCACACTTCCAGACCAGCTTGCCGTTAGTCTTGTTCAGCGCCACGACGCTGGCGCCCGGTCCGCCGGGCGTGCAGATCAGGTTGTCGCCGTCGATCAGCAGCGACTCGGCCATGCCGAAGCGCAGGTTGCGCCCGCCGAACTTGTCGAGAATGTCCATCGACCAGCTCAGCTCGCCCTGCTTGAGGTCGAAGCAATACAGCGTGCCCAGACCGCTGAGCAGATAGGCTCGGCCGTCATTGATCGTCGGGGTCGAACGCGATCCCGGAAAGCGGGTCATCCCGGAGGTCTCGGGTCCGTACTTGGACTTCCAGAGTTGCTTGCCCTTCAGGTCGAAGCAGAAAAGGTACCCGACCGAGTCGAGTCGGCCGGCGAGATAGACCCGCCCATTGGCGATCGAGGCGGAGGAGTAGCCTTCGCCCAGTCCGCTGGCCGTCCAGAGGAGCTTTGGGCCGTCGGCCGGCCAGCGAGCCAGCAGATTCTCTTCCTGGCTGTGCCCGTCCCGGTTCGGCCCCCGGAACTGAGCCCAGTCCTCACCGTAGAGCGTCAGGCCGCACAGCGGCAGCAATATCGCGAACACAGCGAGTGATCGGTGCATCGTGGTTGTCTCCGTCTTGAACGGGTTTCTTGATGGGCTTCGGCTGACGGCTGAGCGTGGCAACTCGACTGTCTGTCACGGTCCAGGTCTTGTCGAGAAACTCCGACGAGCCGGGCTCCGAGAGTGATCAGCTCCTCGTCATTGGCGGATCACTCGCGAGATGCCTACCGGCAGCGGCCCGGGCCAAGCGGCATTGTATCACTCACTGCGCAGGCTGCACAGCAGATCGCCTCGCAGTGCGGCTCGGGTGGCCAGCCAGGTCCAGAGCAGTCCGCTGAGGGTGACGGCGGCCATCGTCACTGCCAGGGAGGTGAACGGCACATCCTGGGCCGAACGCACCGCGGGAAGCACGGCGACCAGTGCCGAGAACACGCCGCTGGCCACTCCGATCAAGAGCAAGCCCACGTGCTCGGCTAGCACCATGCGCTGTAGCGCGTGGCGGGCAAAACCGATCGCGCGCAGCTGGGCCAGCTCAGTACGCCGCTCGAGCACGTTGCGTGACACCACCAGCCCCAGCCCCGCGGTCCCGAGCAACAGGCCGAGTCCGCCCAGAGCCTGAAAGATGGTCAGATAGGTGTTCTCGACCACGTTGAAATCGGCCAGGCGCTGGGTCGAGGAGAAAAGATCCAGCCCGGCGTCCCGCAGGGGCGCGGAGCTGGCCAGGCTCTCTCGCGCCGAGACGTCTTCGATCAGGAAGCCGCGATAGCCCTGTGCTGCGGGAAAGGAACGCAGAAAGTTGGCTTCCGAGATCAGCACGGCGCCCTGGAGGATCGATGCGTCGAGCGCTCCGACGAACCGGATGGTGATCGGCTTTCCTTGACCGTTGGTGAGCGTCATCGTATCCCCGACCGCCTTCTTCAGCGCCCACATCAAGGTCGTCTTGTCGGCGATCGCCGGCAGGGCGCCAGCATCTTGTTCTTCCAGCAAGGCCCATGGGGTCTGGGTCGGATGATCCGTCGCGACGAAGGAGAACCTCCCGCTCAGCTTACCGGAAGGCACCCCGAGCAGCCTCGGAGTCTGTGGGCGGTTGAGGTTGAGGCAGCTGGCGTCGTCACCCTCTCGCAGTCGTAACTGGACCACATCGAGCGCTCCGCCCCGATCCAGGCCGTAGGCTTCACGCCCGTCGGGGGTGCCGAGGTCTCGGCTGATACCCACGCTGGTCTCTCCGTACAGAGCGAAGCCGCCGGTGCCGGAGCTCTTGGTGCTGGCGTTTTCCTGGACTCTCTTGCGGTTGGCGCCCACCGCGATGATCAGGAAGCTGGCGCAGGCCAGCAGGCTGATCACTGCGAGGCTGCGGCCGCGCCGCCGTGTGGCGCTGCGCAGCGCCACGCCGCCGAGGGTCAGACGACCAGAGCCGTGGCCGCGGGCCAGTCGGCTGAGCAGCGCGTG
This sequence comes from uncultured Planctomycetota bacterium, assembly GCA_964486115.1. Lineage (GTDB taxonomy): Bacteria > Planctomycetota > JACQVV01 > JACQVV01 > CAZANL01 > CAZANL01. The sequence goes on along the minus strand of CAZANL010000143.1, from coordinate 7,169 downwards.
GCTGGCCAGCAGCGTCCCGACCAGCAGCAGCCCGCCCGCGGTGAAGAATAATTCGACCTGTTTGTCGCCGGCCACCAGTGGGAGAACCAGGCCCGTCGCTAGCATCAGCACCGCGCCCGCCGCACTGAGCCTGGCTCGCGTCGCCGCAGACGCCGAGACCTCCGGTTCGTCGGCCAGCAGGGAACGTGCTGGCGCGCGGCCTTCCTTGCGCAGGACCAGCCAGATCGCGCCGAGCGCGACGAATGTTCCGGCCAGTGGGCCGACCGCCAGGGTGGTGGGCGTGATCGTGTACACCACCGCCGAGCCGGCTACGGCGCCCTGCCAGACGGTGGTCAGCCCACGGAGGATCAGCCAACCGTATCCCAGCCCCGCGGCCGTACCGATCAGCGCGCCGAGAAAGGCGATGGTTCCCCCCTCGGCTAGCCAGAGTCGTCTAACCCGAGCGGGCCCCACTCCCAGGGCGAGAAGCAGCCCCAGTTCGCTGCGGCGTTGCTCGATCCCGAAGACGAACAGAAGGGCGGTCAGGATCAGTGCGGCCGCGATCAGAAAGAAACTCAGCCCGAGAAACAGCGGGCCGAAATCCAGTCCTTGGTGGCTGGCCTGATGCGCCAGCAGGCCCACGGGCCGAAAGAACAACCCGACGGCTGGTGGCGGGATCGCGTCTCGGACGGCCGACTTTTGGCTGGGCGGAAAGCGTAGGGCGGTCAGGGTCCCGAAGCGGTTTCCCCAGAGTTGCTGGCCCGCCGCCAGGGTGATGAAGGCCTTGGGCGTCCCGCGATGGTCGTCCCAGTAGCGCTCGTCCTTGGCTCGGATCTTCGAGGTGTCGATCGGGATCGGCGCGTCCCAGGAGGCCAGGTCCTCCGCGTCCGACAGCCCGGGCACCTCCGGCATCAGCGTTGGATCGGCCTGCTCGCCCGTCAGCGGCTGCACGCCGCCGATGGTGAACTCGTGACTGTGCTCGGTCAGTTGCCGCGCGCTGCGATAGGTGAAGTAGGTCAGCGTCAGCTTCTTACCAGGGGTGGCCTGGAGGTCCTGCGCGAGCCAGCGGTTGATCCGGATCTGGTCGACGGGTCCCTCCCCCGTTGCGGTCACCACCGAGTATGGGCAGCGCCGGCTGCCGACCCGGATCTCGTTGGCCAGGTAGCTCAGTAGACCTCGGGCTTGCGGGACTGCACGGGTGACCGCCGAGACGACCGCTGGCTCGAGAAAGATCCGCTCGGTGACCAGCTCCGCACTCGGTAGGTTGGGCACGTCCCGCAGGGTCAGGCCGCCATCCGCCAGTCGCCAGTGCTGGGCCAGGGCATCGGCGGCTGCCACGGGCGTGACCGTGCCACCGAGCAGGATCATGTTGCTCCGCCCTGCCATCCCGACACGGCGCTGCAACACCGTCAGCGGAACGAACAGGTTGAACGGCGGAACCTGATCGGCGCGCAAGCTGAATCGGCCGAAGGTTCGCGGTCCGACGATGCGCCCGACGGTCAGCCGCAAGGCGACGGTCCGCTTCCGGTCGGCGGAGAGCGGCAGGTCGGACGAGAGGACGCTCGGCCGCTCGACACGCAGCAGCAGCTCGTCGCCCGTCGTCACTCCGAGCTGGTCGGCCAGTCCGCGGTTGAGCGCCACGCCATCGCCGCCTGCTGAACCCTCCGGCCCGAGCGCCCAGAAGCGTCGGTCGACGCCCAGCACCACGACCTGATTGACCCGGGCCGCCCCCCTCTTGAGGATCCCTCGCAAACGGAGGACGGGTGCTGCTGGGACGCTCAGGGCGCGTCCCAGCTGGTCCGCCAGCTCGGTGCGTTGATAGCGGTTGGGCGAGTGGAGTGCCATCGTGACCTGCCCCAACCGAGCGCGTGCCAGGCCGCGCAGGCTCTCCCGCACGGAGTCTCCGACCAGCAGCGCCCCGACCAGCACCGCGGTGCAGATCCCCGCGGCGCCCAGGACGCCCAGATGGGTGCGCCAGTAGAAGCGGAGGCTGCGTCGGATCAGGGTGGACCAGCTCATCTCAGCCGGCCCCCAGGTCGAGCTGCCGGTCGAGACGCTCTGCCAGCTCCGGTGCGTGGGTCACCACGATCAGGGTGATCTGGTCCAGGCCGAGCAGCAGGTCGGCCACCTGTGCCGAGGTGGCCGCATCCAGAGAGCCGGTCGGCTCGTCAGCCAGCAGCAGCTTGGGCCCGTTGATCAGCGCACGGGCGACGGCCGCCCGCTGGCACTCGCCGCCAGACAGCTGGCCGGGACGATGGGTTACTCGGTCGGACAGCCCGACCTGCTCGAGTAGCAGTCTGGCGCGGGCTTCTCTGTCGGCCCATGACGGAGCCTCGTCACAGGCCAGCGTCGGCAGGAGCACGTTCTCCCAGATCGAGCACTGGGGCAGAAGGTGATGTGACTGGAAGACCAGGCCCAACTCGCGGCTTCTCAGCTGGGCCAGAGCTGCCTCGTCCAGTGTGGCGAGGTCCTGGCCTTCGAGCAGCACGCGCCCCGTGGTCGGCCGATCGAGGCCGCCGATCAGGTTGAGCAGCGTGCTCTTGCCCGATCCGGACGGCCCGACGATGGCCAGTGAGGTGCCGGCCTCGATCCGCAGGTCGATGCCACTGAGAACCGAAAGCGGCGGCCGGTCGTCGGGAACGGGAAACTCGCGCGTCAGCTGCTCCAGTAACAGCAAAGGGGTATTCATCGACCGACTCCAGCCAGAAGGGTTTCGAAGGCGCTGGACAGCGCGTCTGCCGCGCAGCCCAGGTTGAAGCGGTGGGCGACGGCCTCGCGTCCGGCCCGGCCCAGCGACTGCACCCGATCGCTGTCGGCCGCCAGTGCGGCCAGCGCAGCGGTCAGGCCGTCGACATCGTTGGGCGGGACGAGCAGCCCGCCTCCGGTCTCTTCGACGACCTCGACGAAGCCGCCATGGGCCGGCAGCACCAGCGGTACGCCAGCAGCCAGCGCTTCGAGGCTGAAGCGACCGAACGCTTCGCCGCGGCGAGTGGGCACGCAGAGCATCGTCAGTCGCTGCATCACGTCGATGCGCGCTTCTCGGTCGACGCCCGAGACCCAGGTGACGTTGCGGGCTAGCTCGAGGGCCTCGATTCGTTCCATCACGCTCCGACAGAACGCCTTGTCGGCCGGCCCGCGGCTGCCCGCGATGATCAACTCGACGGGGAGGGTCTCCCGAACCCGGGCCCAGGCTTCGACCAGCTGGTCCAGGCCGCTGCGCGGCAGCAGTGGGGCGATGAAGCCAACCGTCGGTGGGTTTAGCGGATGGGGAGCCGGGCGGAAGTCGTCGGGGTGGATCGCGCCGTGAACCACCTCGATCGGCTGTGTCAAGACGGCTCGGTCACGCATCAGAGCGGCGAAGTACCGGCTGGATGCGATAAATCCATCCAGATCTCGAGCGCGCTCGACCACCAGCTCCCAGGCCTGCTCGGCCAGCTCTCCGCCGAGGTCGTCGAGGAAGCCGTCCTCGTCTTGCAGCTGACAGACCACCGGTACGCCGAGAGCTCGCTTGATCGGTCCGGCCAGGCCGGCCAGCAGTATGTTGGAGAGGCAGACCAGATCCGGACGTTCGAGCTCTCCGAGGTGGGCCAGCAGCCGCGTCAGCTCCTTCTTCTGATGCCCTTCGCCGCCGCGAAGCATCGACATCGTGGTCTGGCCCAGCTCCTCGGGGCTGGTCATCCCGGAGCGGCGAGCAGCCCAGCTGAGCAGCGCGGGCCGGTCCAGCATCCGATCGACCCAGCGGGGTGTCTTGCGGAAGACGCGGGTCTTCTGCTGCAGGTAGACGTTGATTCCCCCGTAGAAGATCTCGCTGTCCACCTGTTCCTCTGGTCTGTCGGCGATCGGTGGCAGATAGAGTGGCACCATCCGGGTGTCGTGACCGGCTTGCTTGAGAGCCCAGGTCAATGACGTGTCGCGCAGGCAGTTTTCGCAGTCGTAGCCCTCGCCGGCTCCCGGAGTGATCTGCACGATTCGCATCCGCCCGTAACCTAGCATTTTTTTTCATCTCTGCTCCATCCAACCCGTGCGGGGTCGAGGTCAGCTCACCGGGCCGCTGAGAGCGAAAACGGCTGCCGAGGGCGGGCAGAGCTCCAGGTGAGTTGCCTGTCAGGAGTCATGGCGCCTGGCCAGCGACCGCGTACAATCGTTGCATGCTCCCCGAGACTCTGGCGCGGCTGGTCAAACACGGATCCCCCGAGGAGCTGGTCGAAGCCGTCTGTGGGCTGAGCGAGGTCGAGCGGGCGGCGCTGGCCGAGACCGCCGTCGTGCTGCACCGCGGGCTGCGCCAGCACGAGTTTGTGGGGTACACCCATGAGCCGGCGGAGTTGATGGCGGAGCTGGCCCTCCTCGCGGTCTGTCCCGCCACGAGGGTCCGGGGAGTTGCTGGCTTCACGCCCGAGGGGTATGCGCTGCGCATCCTCGAGGATCGATGCCCGCCGTGGCTGGACGAATGGGTCGAGGCACGGATGGAGTCTGACTGGCCAGGGATCGACTGGGAGGACCTGCGGTGCTGGATCAAGACCGGAGTTTGTCGCAAGCCGACAGGGGAAGGCTATCTCCGGCTGATGGTTCACGGCCTGTCGCGGCAGGTCGTGCAGCGACAAAACGATCTGCGGCGCAATCTACTGCGGGATCGGGGACTGCTGGAAGACGAGATCTGGCGGCTGTTCTCCGTGGAGACGGTGGCATTTCGCAACGCCGGCTGGGGCGAGGCACTGGCCGGCCTGGCCCGGTCGGGCCACATCCCGCGGGCGCGTCTGATCGATGCGTGTCTTGGCGGGCTCGCGTCGGGATTCAAGTCGAGCCAGCTGAGTGGCTACCTCAAGCTCTATCAGAGGCTGGCTGTCGACCCGGGTGAGGTGGCGGAGCGGGAAGGGGTTTTTCTCGGTCTGCTCTCCCGGCCGGAAGGTCGGGTGGTCACCCTTGCACTCAAGGCTCTGCGGGCACTACAGCGCGTTGGCCGACTGACGGACGAGGACTTTCTCGACTCGGTCGGTCCCGTCTTGTGCCTGCCGACGAGTGGTCCGGTCAAGGCGGCGCTGACCATCCTCCGTCAGCTGATTCGGGGTGCGCCCGGGCTGCGCGGCCAGGGGGCGGCCGTCCTCGCTGCTGCGCTGAGGCATCCCCAGCGGCAGATTCGCGATGCGGCACGTAAGCTGCTT